>JBBJOD010000048.1:0-15205 GCA_037721715.1 Chitinophagaceae bacterium
AAAAGGATACCACATTGCTCGGCTCAGGCTCCGTTTTCCAGACAATGAATTCCACGGTAACGATGAACCTGGCGACTATCTTTAAATTGAAAGGGGTAAATTTCACCATTAGCGCGGCCTGTGCAAGTGGTTCTCATGCTATTGGGGTTGGGTACCATTTTATAAAAACCGGCCTGCAGGATGGCATCATTTGCGGGGGTGCCCAGGAAATTAACCATTATTCCATGGGAAACTTCGACGCTTTATCGGCATTTTCAATCAATGAATCTTGTCCGGCGAAAGCATCTCGACCTTTTGACAGGGACCGCGACGGGTTGATACCGAGCGGGGGCGCTGCTACGGTAATACTCGAAAGCCTGGAATCTGCCCTTAAAAGGGGTGCTACGATATTAGGAGAGGTGATTGGGTACGGTTTTTCATCCAATGGCGGACATATTTCCAATCCTACAGTCGAAGGCCCTGTTCGTGCCTTAAATATGGCGATGAAAGATGCAGGAGTTCAGGCCGCGGAAATCGATTATATCAATGCTCATGCAACTTCAACACCCGCTGGTGATTCAAGCGAGGCTCGTGCAATTAACCAGATTTTTAGTGCGAAACCTCCATTTGTGAGTTCTACCAAATCAATGACCGGGCATGAATGCTGGATGGCCGGCGCCAGCGAAATAGTATATTCTATGCTAATGATGCAGAACTCATTTATAGCGCCTAATATAAATTTCGAGAACCCGGATGAGGATTCTGCGAAACTCAACATCGTAAAAAAAACACTCGAAAAAGATATAAATGTATTTTTGTCTAACTCTTTTGGATTTGGAGGAACTAACTCATCACTCATTGTAAAAAAATGGGTGTAAACACTAACCGCTTATGAAAAATCTGGAAATAATTGAGAAAGTAAACGAATTCCTCATCGAGGAATTCGAAGTGGAGCCGGAGAGAATTCAACCCGGCGCTAACCTAAAAGAAACGCTTGAACTAGACAGCCTTGACTATATTGACCTGGTGGTAGTGATAGAAACCAATTTCTCTTTTAAAGTCAGGCCAGGAGATTTTATGGTAATTACTACTTTTAGCGACTTCTATGATTATGTGATTCACCGTGTTCAAGCTAAAGTGCTGGTATAATGCCAACCTGGCAAGGTAAATCGAAAGGTACAAAAGGGGGATACCGGATATTTGTCGCTATCCTCAGAAATTTTGGTGTTTTGCCGGCTTACCTGCTACTGAGGATCGTCGCATTGTATTATTGTTTGTTTTCTTACAAAACAGCAAAACCAATATTTTACTATTTTAACAACAGGCTTGGTTACAGTCTGCCGAAATCTTTAATAAAACTGTATCAAAACTACTACCTGTTCGGTCAAAGTATCATAGACAAGGTGGTGATAATGGCAGGAATTGCCAACAGGTTTACGTTTCACTTTGATGGTGAGGAAAATCTGCACAAATTGGTATCATTAAAGCGCGGTGGGTTATTATTAAGTGCGCATATAGGAAATTGGGAGATTGCCGGGCATTTACTCAGAAGGCTGGGTACACGGATCAACATAGTCATGTACGACGGCGAACAGGAGCAGATCAAGGATTACCTTTCAGCAATTACAGGGAAACGGAATGTGCATGTAATTGTGATCAGGGACGACATTTCACATATTTATGAAATAAGCGAAGCCTTTAAAAACAACGAACTGGTGTGCATGCACGCCGACCGGTTTGTTGAGGGTAGCAAAACGACATCTATTGCATTTCTGGGTGAACAGGCAAGATTCCCATTAGGCCCCTTTGCACTTGCCACTATTTTCAAAGTGCCGGTCTCCTATGTTTTTGCCATGAAAGAATCTGACTTCCATTATCATTTTTTTGCAAGTGGCATCAAAGAATATGGCCATTTAAACAGAAATCATGTTAAACAGGAGATGTTAAGAGATTTTACGGCTGAAATGGAAACCAAGGTGAGGGCTTACCCGGAACAATGGTATAACTATTACAATTTCTGGCAAGAAAAAATATAAAGCGGTGGATGACATCTTAGAGCTTATTCCCCAAAGGCATCCCTTTGTAATGGTTGATAATATTTTGCAATCGGATGAGATCATTGCACGATCAAGCCTGCTAGTAAGGCAAGACAATATTTTTGTGAGTAACGGAGAACTTGGCGAACCGGCTTTAGTGGAAAATATAGCGCAGACGGCTGCAGCAGGCATGGGGCTGAATTCAAAGGCGGAAAACAAACCGGTTTCAGTCGGCTATATAGGAGCTATTTCCAACCTCATAATTTTTGCACTACCAAAAGTCGGCGACGTACTGGAAACGGAAATCGTTACAGTGAACCAGGTATTCAATGTTTCCATGATATCAGGTAAAATCTGGTGCAACCAGGTATTATTCGCGCAATGCGAAATGAAGATCTTTATAACTCAATAAAAACCTAAATATGAAACGGACACACAAAATTAGTTTTCTTGTGGTCAATTTATTTTTAGGCTGCATGTCACAAGCCGTTTTTGCACAAAAAACAAAAGACATTTTCAATTCTTCCGAGACGCCCATTACCTACCTTGGTATCGATTTCACCCAGGCTTTACTAATGCAAAGGCTGAAGTTGCAAACTTTCTGTCAACTAATTCAGCCGACGACAACCGGTTTACAAAATCAACCATAGAAGATGTTGTGAAAGGATATAATTTTGATGGTAAGAAAGTCGTTGAAATGATGTTATCATGGAAAGTATGAAAAAATCCGCTTCACATGGCTCGATGTATGTTACTTTCATTAAGTTGGCAAACCGGAAAGTGCTTAATACGGAACGGACGTCAGGCAAAGCCCGTGGTTTTGGATGCAGGAATTACTGGGTGAAACCAGTGTACGAGGTAATTGAAACAATAGATAAGACTAAATATAAAGAGTGGCAGCATTCTGTGCAGTAAATTACAGTTAGGCGTTGAGGTAAGTATCACCAATGAGTATAATTTTATCGGAAAAAATAGAGGTCAGGGTCAGGTTCAGTGAAGCCGATCCGTTGGGAATTGTTTGGCATGGGCATTATATCCGCTATTTCGAAGATGGGAGGGAAGCTTTCGGCTATAAATACGGGTTGGGTTACCTTGATTTCTACCGGCAGGGTTTCGTTGTGCCTATTGTGAGCATACATTGCGACTTCAAAAAATCGCTGCGTTATGGTGATCATGTGGTGATAGAAACAACTTATACTTCTTCGGAAGCCGCCAAAATGAAGTTCAATTATGCCTTGTACAATGCGCAGTCAGGAGAACTGGTGGCAAGTGGGTACTCGGTACAGGTATTTCTTGATAAAAGCACATCGGTTCTTCAATTAACAAATCCGCCATTCTTTGAGGAATGGAAATCGCAACAGTTGGTACTGTAACATTATAATGAGGGAAGTATTTATAGTTGCTGATAATATCCTGTCACCTGTCGGTGACACATCTGATGAAAATTTTGCACGATTGCAAGACGGGGTTTCAGGTATAAAAGAACACCATCACCCAGCCACCTCCGCCCAACCGTTTTATGCGTCCCTGTTCAACAGCGACGTTTTTTCAACGGAAAATAACAGGCAGGGATACACGAAATTTGAGCAGATGCTCATCGCCTCCGTCAGTGGCGCACTGGCAGATTGTGATATAGAGGCCACAGAAAACGAAACGGTATTTATTGTTTCAACTACCAAAGGAAATATTGGCCTGCTTGAAAATTCTCCATATACCGGCCCCATAAAAGACCGGGTCGCGTTACCCAGGTCTGCAAAGCTGGTCGCCGGCCACTTCAAATTCATTAACCAGCCCATTGTGGTTTCTAATGCCTGCATTTCCGGTTTGCTGGCATTGCTAACGGGGATGCGCCTGATACAGTCGGGCAGGTATGAACACGCAGTAGTAGCGGGCGCCGATGTGGTTTCGCAGTTTGTTTTATCGGGTTTTCAGTCTTTCCAGGCAATAAGTGCACAGCCATGCAAACCTTTCGATGCAGAACGAAATGGATTAACCCTTGGAGAAGGAGCCGGAACGATCATCTTATCGGCTCGAAAAAAAGACGCCGCTTCAATCAGGCTGGCTGGTGGTTCGGTCAGCAACGATGCCAATCATATTTCCGGACCAAGTCGCACAGGGGAGGAACTTTTCCATGCTATCCATAATGCGATGCAGGACGCGGATGTTTCCTCAACTTGCATTGATTTTATTTCCGCGCATGGAACAGCTACCATCTACAACGACGAAATGGAAGCCAAAGCTTTCAACTTGGCCAACCTGCAAACAGTTCCGGTCAATAGCCTGAAGGGATATTTTGGACATACCCTGGGAGCTGCGGGTATCATTGAATGCGTTGTTAGTTGCCAGTCTTTGAAACATAACCTGGTGTTGCCTACGCTGGGCTTTCATAATTCAGGGGTGTCGAAACCCCTCAATATTTGTAATAGAATAGAAACCGGTATCTATAATAACTGCCTGAAAACAGCATCGGGGTTTGGAGGATGTAACGCTGCAGTTGTGTTGAGGAAACAATGAAAACTTTATCATTCGCATGAATTTTTTTCAGAACGATACGAAGTCGGCTTTTGAAGCAAAGGAGGCAGCTCAATGGATTGCTTTCGGACCGGTAATTTTCCAGTCTGCAAGAGTACTGAGAAACTCCGGTATTTTAAGTGCAGTTGAAGACAGCGGAGAGGTTGGAATTAGCCTGGAAGAGATTGCACGTAAAGTGAAAATTTCCTTATACGGAGCAAGGGTGTTGCTGGAAAGCGGATTAAGCTTGAAACTGGTCACCTTTAATGGCGGTAATTACAGGCTCGCAAAAACGGGTTATTTTGTGCTGCACGACGATCTTACAAAAACGAATATGGATTTTGTACATGACGTTTGCTACAAAGGCCTTTTTTCACTCGATAAAAGCATCGAAAGCGGGAAACCGGAAGGGCTTAAAGAATTTGGCGCATGGAGAACAATTTACGAAGGCCTGTCCGGGCTGCCTGAGCAAGTACAAAAAAGTTGGTTCAATTTCGATCATTTTTTTTCAGACAATGCCTTTCCATTGGTTCTTTCGAAGGTGCTAAAAAATGGCCCAAAAAAGATGCTCGATATTGGAGGAAATACAGGAAAGTGGGCGATTGCCTGTACCGGGTATAACAGTGAATTGGAAATAACGATTGTTGACCTTCCCGGCCAACTCGATGTGGCACGAGATAGGATAGGAAAACTTGGTTTAACGAACCGGGTATCTTTTCATGCGGCCAACATGCTGGATGACAACCAGCGGCTTCCTGCAGGCCATGATGCTGTATGGATGAGCCAGTTCCTGGATTGCTTTTCAGAGGACGAAATTGTTCTTATCCTTCAAAAGTGTTACAGCGCCCTCGTCGACAACGGATGCCTGTATATTCTCGAGCCTTTTTGGGATAAGCAACGTTTTGAAATCGCCGCTTTTTGCCTGCAACAAACCTCCCTTTATTTTACGGCTCTTGCAAACGGCAACAGCCAGATGTATCATTCTGAAACCTTTATTCGCTGTATTGAAAATGCGGGGTTCATTATCACAGAACAGCAAGACAATATCGGCTTAAGCCAGACCTTATTAAAATGTATTAAAAGAAGCGCCTTGTGAAATGAATACTAAACAAGCCATCACAGCTGCCTGCTTAATGGCACAGGAGTCAGGTACGAAATACTTCAACAAACATACATGAAATCCGAAAAAACAGATGTACTGGTAATCGGTGCGGGCCCCTCAGGAACCGTAGCTGCTTCGATCATTAAGAAAGCCGGTTTCGATGTCAGGATCGTTGAAAAGCAGCAATTTCCGCGCTTTGTGATCGGGGAAAGCCTTCTGCCACGGTGCATGGAGGCCCTGGAGGAAGCGGGGTTTCTTGAAGCGGTAAAAGCAAAGGGCTTCCAGGAAAAGGCAGGTGCTAAATTTGTAAAAAACGGTAAAATCTGCGATTACTCTTTTGCAGATCAATATACAACTGGCTGGAACTGGACCTGGCAACTGCCCAGGGCAGAGTTCGATAAAACGCTGGCAGATACGGTCGAAAAAATGGGTGTACCGGTAAACTATGAAACGGCTGTTATGGCAATTAAGTTTAATGGAACGCAATCGGTAACAACGGTAGAAGATTTACAAGGCAATCAGTCGGAGATCGAAGCACGATTTATCGTTGACGGCAGCGGCTATGGAAGGGTCATCCCTCGGCTTTTTAACCTGGAAAGACCCTCTAACATGCTTCCCCGGAAAGCACTTTTTGCTCACACGGTAGACTTAAAACGGTCTATGGCGGACGAACCCAATCGTATTACAATCATTGTGCATCAACCGGGTGTATGGATCTGGGTTATTCCGTTCTCTAACGGAATAACCTCCCTGGGTTTTGTGGGCGATCCGGCTTTTTTCAAAAACCTGCAAGGAACTAACAATGAACAATTAAGGACGCTCATTGCATCGCAACCCTACCTGAGCGAAAGGTTTGAAAATGTTGAATTGGTTTTCGAATCAAGGGTGCTCGAATCCTGGTCATCAACCACTGATAAATTTTATGGGGAAGGTTTTGTGCTTACGGGCAACGTCACCGAGTTCCTTGATCCGATTTTTTCGTCTGGTGTAACATTGGCAACAGTCTCCAGCCAAACTGCTGCTAAGCTCGTTATAAGAAAACTTCATGGAGAAAATATCGACTGGCAGAAAGAATATACAGATGTGATGATGCAGGGCATCAATACGTTCCGGTCTTATGTAATGGCCTGGTATGAGGGAACGCTTGACACGATTTTCTTTGCAGATAACCAGGACCTTTCGATAAAAAACCAAATTTGTTCAGTACTGGCAGGGTATGTCTGGGACAGGTCTAATCCCTACGTAAGAAATCATTCCACAGAACTATCAAAGCTTGCACGGCTGATAGGAATTGAGAAAAAAATAAATGCAGCAGAATAAATTATCAAATAATAATTTACCCGCAGACCAGCTTATTATTTCGAGCTGCCGAATCAGTAACGGGGTTGCATACCGGAACAACGAGCCGGTATTTGAGAACCGGGAAGATGACCTACCGGGTTTTCTTCTGTCATTTTACCGGTACCTTGACCTGCAATACCCTAAATTTCACAAGATGGACAACCTAAGTAAACTGGGGTGGCTGGCTGTCGAGCTGTTATTAATAAAAGATTTTCAACCGGGAAAATACCAGCCGGAAGATATTGGAATTGTATTCGCAAATTCAAGTGCAAGCCTTGATACCGATATAAAATTTAACGAATCGGTTAAAACTTTTGCCAGTCCTTCATTATTTGTTTACACACTGCCAAACATTATGATTGGCGAAATATGTATACGCAACAATTTTAAAGGGGAGAACGCTTTCTTTGTATTTGATTCTTTTGATCTTAGTTTTGTGAAAGATTATGTCAGCTGCCTGTTCAGCAATAACAAAATAACAGCCTGCATCTGCGGCTGGATAGAATTTCTGGATGATCGATACGAAGCCTTCCTGTTCCTGGTAGAAAACATCGTCGGAATACAGCCTGCAAATGCTGTGGCACCACCAACAGCCCGCGCAGTCAACTTCAGTTATACGAAAACGGTAGAACCAGTTTTATTTACAGTTGAAAATTTAAATAACCTTTACAGGTCAGAACATGGATAAATTAATGTACGATCTAAAGAAACAGATCATAGCGCAATTGAATTTGCAGGACGTAACACCGGAAGATATCAGTAATGATCAACCGCTATTCGTTGAAGGCCTCGGCTTGGATTCCATCGATGCCCTGGAACTGATTGTATTGCTGCAGCAGCAATACAAGATCAAACTTTCTAATGCTGAAGATGGGCCGAAAGTTTTCCGGTCGGTTAAAACAATGGCAGAATATATCACAGCGCATCAAAACCAACCTGCCTAAATGAGCGAACGGGTATTTGTAGCGGGCGTGGGCGTAATTGCTGCTATCGGCAATAATACCGCTGAATGCCTCGAAGCGCTTGAAAACGGACGGGCGGGAATGGACGAGGTTACCTATTTAAACTCCATTCACCATGGAAGCATACCGGTTGCAGAAGTAAAATCAAGCAATGGGGAACTGGCGTCTTTAACAGGTTTGGCTCCTGGTATAAGTCGCACGGCTTTACTAAGTTCCAAAGCTGCCCGGGAAGCTTTTAACGACGCCGGGCTTAAAAACCATGCTACGTTGCGTATCGGGTTTGTTTCTGCCAATACAGTGGGTGGTATGGATAAAAGTGAACGTTTTTTTGCGGCCTTCCATGAAGACACTCAAAAGGGAAGGCTTCGTGATGTACTGAATCATGAGTGTGGCAGCGTTACGGAACTGGTAGCAGATCAATTGGGCATTAGTCAGTATGTTACTACCATAAGCACCGCCTGCTCATCTTCTGCCAATGCGGTCTTTTTTAGTGCAAGGCTTATTAAGCACAATTTTTTAGACGTAGTAATTGCCGGTGGTACCGATGCCCTGACAAAATTTACCCTTAACGGATTCAACACGCTGATGATCCTGGATCGTGAATGGTGCAAACCCTTTGACGAAAATCGCAAGGGACTTAATTTAGGTGAAGGGGCCGGGTACCTGGTACTGGTGTCAGAGCGTGTTGCAGCCAGCGCTAAAATGAAAATATATTGCGAGCTGAGTGGTTATTGCAATGCCAATGACGCGTTTCATCAAACCGCTTCTTCCCCGGACGGCACAGGGTCGTTCCTTGCTATGCAGGGCGCTTTGCAAAGAAGCGGCATCCATCCGTCGCAGATTGATTACATTAACCTTCATGGAACCGGCACCCACAATAACGATATTGCCGAGGGCACTGCCGTAAAAAATTTGTTTGATCCCTCGTACCCAAAAATGAGTTCTACCAAATCGTTTACTGGCCATACACTTGGAGCAAGCGGAGGACTTGAAGCCGTTTTTTCGGTACTGGCAATTGAGCATGGTATTGTCTTTCCGAATCTTCGCCTGGATACCGCCATGAAAGATTTGCCTTTTGTGCCTGAAACAGTTTTACAGCACACACCTGTCAAAAACGTTCTGACTAATTCGTTCGGTTTTGGCGGAAATTGCTCATCGCTTATTTTTTCAAAAATTTAGATGAAGATATATATCCGTTCTACCGGGAACATATCACCTCAGGTAACTTTTGGCCATCCTGCTTTTATACAGGAACCGGTAAGCTATCCAGGTAATCGCCTCGCTTGCATAGAACCGGACTATAAACAACTGATAGATGCAAAGCTGATCAGGCGAATGAGCCGTATGATTAAAATGGGAGTGGCGGCAGCACTTGAGTGCCTGCAGGAAGCGGGCGAAATGATGCCGGGAGCCATTATTACCGGCACTTCATACGGATGCCTGGAAGATACAGGCATTTTCCTTTCAAAGATGGTTGAATACAACGAAGAACTACTTACGCCCACTGCTTTTATCCAGTCTACCCACAATACGGTAGGGGCCCAGGTGGCCCTGGTACTTTCCTGTCATCATTACAATAATACGTTTGTGCACAGGGGTTTTTCGTTTGAAAGCGCCTTACTGGATTCCTTGATGCTACTTGCCGAGAAAGAAGCCGGGAATGTATTGGTCGGCAGTGTGGACGAGATAACCAATATTAGTCACGCCGTTTTATCACGCTTTGGTTTATACAGGCAGAGAGCAGGGCCGGATTTTCCTTTTACGGATGCTGCGTCACGAGGTACCATTGCAGGCGAAGGCGCAGCCTTCTTTTTATTGGCAACTGAACCTGCGGCAACCGATTATGGATGCATTGAGGCTATGACTACTTTCTATAAACCAAAAAGTATTGTAGAGATCGAAGAACAGATTGTATCGTTCCTTGATTCACAGCAGCTGGTGCCACAGGATATTGATCTTGTCATAACCGGAAGAAATGGAGACAGAAACGGTGACGAAGTTTACAACGCGGTTAGCCTTTCTATTTTTAAAAGCAACATTTCGGCAGTGTACAAACACCTGTGTGGTGAATACCCCACTTCCACCTCGTTTGCAATGTGGCTGGCCGCATCGATCGTTAAGACCGGATTATTGCCCCCGGCCCTGAAAGTGCAGAACTGGCAGCAGAGAACAATGAAAAAGGTACTCGTCTACAACCATTTTTATAATATCCATCATTCACTGCTATTAATTTCCGCATGTTGAATTTCAGGAATACAACGATTCTTTTTATTATACTCCTGGTTGCTTCAACAGGGTATGATGCGCTTTTCAATTTACCAGCCTCTGTCTATTTTATCATCGCTTTCGCCTATTTCCTTTTTCTCTTTTATGGGAGTTATTTTGTAGGGTCCGGATTTTTTATAAAGGTGATATGTTCTGCTACTACTGGTAAAAAAGTAATTGCCATTACTTTCGACGATGGTCCGGCAACCAGTTATACACCGGAAATTCTTGACCTGTTGAGAGAACATAAGGTAGAAACGGCTTTTTTTTGCATCGGAAGCCGCATTGCAGGTAATGAAGAATTGTTTCAACGGCTTCATGCAGAAGGGCATATTATTGGCAACCATAGTTTTTCGCACCACTTCTGGTTCGACCTGTTTTCTGCGAAAAAAATGCTTGCCGACCTGGAAAGGATGGATCGTGAAATGGAGAAATTAACTGGACTTCGGCCGCGCTTTTTCAGGCCGCCGTATGGCGTTACGAATCCAAACCTCCGCAAGGCAATAGAAAAAGGAAATTATATACCGGTCGGCTGGAGCATTCGATCGATGGATACGGTGATAAAAGATAAAAATAAATTGCTCAATAAAATCAACCGGTTAATGCAACCGGGAGCGATTATACTCTTTCATGATACCAGTAAAACAACAAGGGATATACTTCCTGCTTTTATCAGGCAATGCAGGGAAAATGGTTATGAAATTAAAAGACTGGATAAAATGCTTACATTGAATGCTTATGCGTGAAACGATTTTGGCCCTTTTTATAGTTATCTCCGGCTTGTCTTCAACGGCACAATACGCAGGATATAAGGTAGTTCCCGACCTGTTGCAATTTAAGCAACTTTTTACGGCAGCGGCTCAAAAAACAAATTCCATAAAAAGTGATTTTGTGCAGGAGAAAAACCTGAGCATGCTCTCCGAAAAAATTGTTTCAAAGGGCCGGTTCTGGTTCAAAAAAGACAATCTCGTTAGAATGGAATACAGCCTGCCCTTTCAATACCTGATGATCATCAACAAAAACAATGTTTATGTGAAAGACGGGCAGAAAGAAAACAGGATCTCAACAAAATCCAACAAACTTTTTCAGCAGATCAATAAAATAACGGTGGATTGTGTTCAGGGCACCATGCTCGGCAATCCCGATTTTAAGGTGCGGGTTTTTGAAAACAACCAGGGCTTTTTAATTGAACTTTCCCCGGTTGTTAAGAACCTGCGGGAATTATTTAAAAATATAAATGTAGTCGTTGAAAGGAAGGATTATTCTGTTGCCAGGATTGAAATGCACGAACTTTCGGGCGACAATACCCTTATTAATTTTTCTAATAAGGAACTGAATGTAAACTTACCAGATGCGCTTTTTGCTGTTCGCTAGCTGCCTGTACATGATGGCTTGTGGCAGCCCTTATAAAAACCTGCAAACGACTGTTGGTGATGTTACCTGCCTGCAAAAATTCAGGCCGGTGTTTAGTGCGGTATTATACAATACCACCGTTAATATTGTTGGAAGGCACCTGAGCGGATTATTATTAATAAAAAAGATGCCGGATAGTAGCTTGCGCATGGTGTTTTCGAGTGAGATGGGAATTAAATTTTTCGATTTTGAATTTGCCCGATCTGGTGAGTTTACCGTGCATTCTATTATCAGGCAGATGAATAAGAAAGCTGTCATTAACACGCTCAGGAAAGATTTTGAACTGGTGCTGATGCAGGACCTCGATTCAGGTTCTGCGAATATTCTGACAGACAAACGACTGTCTTATTTTTGGTTTTCAAAGGGCAAAGAATTTCATTACTATATAACGGATACTGCTTGTAAAGAATTGGTAAGGATCGATAAAATTTCAAGAAGAAAAGTGAAGGTGCAGGCTATTATGCAGCACTATGTAAAAGGCGTTCCTGATACCATCGGTATCACACACCGTAATTTTAATTTCACCATTGGTTTAAAGCGTTTAGAAAGATGATGTTACTTGGTGATTTTTATCATATTACCAGCATGCAAAGCGAAATGAATACCTCGAACGTTTCGATGGAGTTAAACCCGCAACATGCTATATTTGAAGGCCATTTTCCTGGAAAGCCGGTTGTTCCCGGTGTTTGCATGATGCAGATGGTGAAAGAGATGCTATCGTTTTTGAGCGGCAGACCCGTTATGCTTTCAACAGCCGACACCATTAAGTTTTTATCAGTGATCAACCCGGATGAAAACAAAGCAATCGAAATGCAATTGCAGTACGAGACAGGCCCTGGCGGCCTTGTGCAGGTAAACGCTTCGATCTATATAAAAGAAAAGGTGTGTTTTAAATTTAAAGGGTCTTTTGTTAATCTTTAATGTCATAAAATATAACCGAATGTTTGAAAAAATATTTTTTGTCGTTGGAATAGTACTACTATTTGCAAGTCACATTTATTCACAGCCCCGTTTACAGAATGAAGATTGGATACATCTCTTCAATGGTAAAGACATAAAGGACTGGACTGCCAAAATCAATCACCATGAAACGGGGATAAATTATGCCAATACTTTTAGGGTAGAAGATGGCATCATGAAAGTGAGGTACGACAAATACGGTGCATTCAACGAGCAGTTCGGGCACCTTTATTATAAGCAGCCTTTTTCGTATTATAAGCTGGTGTTCGAATACCGCTTCACTGGTGTGTGGAGAAAGGATGCGCCTGCTTATACCGTAAAAAACAGTGGGGTAATGTTTCATTCCCAGGACCCTAAAACAATGCCGCGCGAACAAAACTGGCCTATCTCCATAGAATTCCAGTTGCTGGCTGGCATGGGAAACGGTGCTCCACGTCCGACGGGCAATATGTGTTCACCTGGTACAGAGGTGGTATATAACGGAAGAATAGATCCAAGGCATTGTATTGACTCACGTTCGAAA
The DNA here is from genome assembly GCA_037721715.1 of Chitinophagaceae bacterium. GTDB lineage: Bacteria > Bacteroidota > Bacteroidia > Chitinophagales > Chitinophagaceae > JADCRZ01. The sequence goes on from JBBJOD010000048.1 coordinate 13,093, forward strand.
ACTTACGAGGGCGATCAGTGGGTTCGGGCAGAGCTGATCGTACTGGGCGATTCGTTGGTTACACATATCATCAATGGCGATACTGTATTGCAATACTCGAAGCCTCAGATCGGCGGTGGCGTTGTAGCCAATTATGACCCTGCGATGAAGCAGGACGGCAAGTTGTTACAGGATGGTTTTATAGCCATGCAAAGCGAAGGGCAGGAAGTCGATTTCCGGAATGTGAAACTTTTAAATCTAAAAGGCTGTATGGATCCAAGATCCAAAAATTACAGGTCGTATTTTATTAAGCCGGATGCTTCGAAATGCAGGTAAGCGAAAGAAAAACCGATGCCCCTGGTGTTTGAGGAAGTTCGGTTATAATGTGGATACCGGGTTGACCTGCTGGTTGAGAACAAATTGGTGCGGAGGGCGCAGAGAAGAACGCCCTTAAAACTGGCGCAAGTGTTCCAACGGCTTATCTCGGGACTGTTCAATTCATCAAGAATGCCAGTTGGACCTTGTGCCTGCCTTACGCAGAAGGAATTTAAACGCAAAGGGCGCAGAGTTAGTAACCGCGAAGGACGCCCTTAAAACTGGCGCAAGTGTTCCAACGGCTTATCTCGGGACAGTTCAATTCATCAAGAATGCCAGTTGGACAACTTGTGCCTGCCTCACGCTGAAGGAAATTTAAACGCAGAGGGCGCAGAGTTAGTAACCGCGAAGAACGCAGAGAAAGTTAACCGCACCTTGAGCCTGCCTTCAAATAAGCCTTGTAAAACACCTTGAGCAAACAAGTCAGATTTGCGACCTCTGCGTTTCTTCCTTTGCGTCCGCGGTTCATTCCTCGGCGCTTTCTGCGTTAAAATTCCTGGGAGCACTAAAAACATCTGGAAAAATAAATAAGCACTTCCGGACCCCGGATGCTAGCACCAATACATTTTGTTCAAATAGCACTAATTATTGTAAATTGTAGATGCTTTTGTTTCCATCCTTTAATGCTTGTAATGAAAAAACTGGTTGTTCTAATACTATTATTCGTAAGCGCATCTGCAAGTTTATATCTAATATCCTGCTCCGGAAATAATAAAACAGAAAAAGAGACAACCGATAAAATCAGTTATAATTTCCAGGTTCGGCCAATATTTTCTGACAAATGCTTCAAATGCCATGGCCCCGATGCCAATAAAAGAGAGGCAGGGCTCAGGTTGGATATTGAAGAGGAAGCCTATAAATCTCTACGAGATCATCCGCGTGCACATGCCATCGTTCCCGGCAAACCTGATTTTTCTGAGCTCTACCTGCGTATCAGCACCGATGATACTGCTTTACAAATGCCCCCGCCTGCTAGCAACCTGCCCGCACTTACCGGACCTGAGCAGGCCGTCATTAAAAAATGGATCGCACAGGGCGCCAATTATGAACCTCACTGGGCTTTTATTGCACCGAAGAAGGCAAACTTGCCCGTGGTCAAAGATAAAACCTGGGCTAAAAACGAGATTGATTATTTTATACTGCAACAACTGGAAAATAACAACCTGTCTCCCAATGACGAGGCAGACAAATAAAGGCTGTTAAAGAGAGTTTCACTTTAACTTACCGGCCTGCTTCCTGACCAGGACATGATGGATCGATTCATCAAAGATATGTCGCCTGGTGCTTACGAAAAGGTAGTAGATCAATTACTAACCAAACCTGCCTTTGGAGAGCGCATGGCTCTGCCTTGGCTTGATGTGGCCCGTTATGCTGATTCGCACGGTTACCAGGATGATAACTATCGAAGCCAATGGCCATGGCGGGACTGGGTAATACATGCGTTCAATAAGAACATGCCTTATGACCAGTTTGTAACCTGGCAGCTGGCGGGCGACCTGATGCCAGGGGCTACCAAAGAACAACTACTCGCCACCGGATTTAACCGCAATCATAAAATTACCGAAGAGGGCGGTGTCATCAACGAAGAATACCGCATAGAATATGTAACAGACCGTACCAACACCCTTGGCAAAGCCTTCATGGGAGTTACCATTGAGTGTGCCAAATGCCACGATCATAAATACGATCCTTTTTCACAAGAGAATTACTATGAACTATTTGCATTCTTTAATAATATTACGGAAGTAGGACTTGAATC
>JBBJOD010000491.1:0-4206 GCA_037721715.1 Chitinophagaceae bacterium
ACTACGAGGGCACAGTTACTGTAAAAGGGCTTGATCTTAAACAGGATCCTGTGAAAGTGAAGTCGATCATAGGCTACGTTCCAGAATTGGCCGAGTTGTATGAAGTGCTGACACCGGCTGAGTTCCTTGAATTTATTGGCGAATTATACAATATGCCTTTTACTCAAATCAAAGAACGTGTGAATGGAATAATGAAAGTATTTGGCATGGAAGGAAACATTAACCAGCGGATGGACACCTTCAGCAAGGGCATGAAGCAGAAGGTACTCATTGCTTCAGGCATCATGCATAACCCCGAAATCATTATTTTGGATGAACCCCTAAGTGGTCTGGACGCCAATAGTGTTATATTGATAAAAGAGCTGATCAGCAATCTCGCTAAAGAAGGAAAGACAATTTTCTACTGCAGTCATATGATGGACATCGTTGAAAAAGTAAGTGATCGAATTGTACTTATTCACGAGGGACAGGTTATAGCCAATGGGAGCTTCGAAGAACTACAGGAACAACGTGGCAACAAAAGCCTCGAGAAAATATTCTCCGATCTTACCTCCGCCGAATCTCCTTCATTAAAAGCCGGTGAACTGATGAAATTGTTTGAAAGGCCTTGATCGAGGAGCATTTTACTCATCACCTTCATCCCTGACTTATGAATATTATCAATAAATTTTTTTTACGCGTTGTACTTTTTCCAGCACCATTATACAGGAAAATAGGTGTAAATACACATCACCTGTTTTTGATTCTTACCATCAAATTGATGATGGACGACAGGAGGCCAAATACTTTCCAACAAGCAAGGATCAGGAAACCGGAGTCGGTTACGCTGGCAACACTTGGAACCATGCTTTTCTCCGTGATACTTGGACTTGTTTTTCTGACAAGCTTTTTCCTTGACAGCCTTATTGCTCAACTGACTGTTTATTTTTCGTTATTTATCACCATGCTGGCTTTGACATTAATAGCCGATTTCACTTCTGTGCTTATCGATGTCAGGGACAACGTTATCATTCTTTCCAAACCGGTATCAGACAAAACATTTGTGCTTTCAAGGCTCCTGCATATTCTAATTCATGTAACCAAGATCACTTTACCCATGGCGCTGCCTGCTTTGGTATATATGACAGTGAAGATGGGTGGATGGGCAGCGGTGGTTTTGTTCTTCCTCATCTTATCGGCAACTGTACTTACTATCTTCCTGATAAATATTATTTACCTGGTTATTCTAAAATTTACGTCCCCGGATCGGTTCAGGAATATCATTAGTTACATTCAAATTGGTATGACCATTTTAATCTATGCCTGCTTTCAGTTAGTTCCCCGGCTCGCAAGTAAACTGGCGATTGAAGATTATCCGTTTTTTGCCAGGCCCTGGATCTGGATCGTTCCTTCTTACTGGTATGCGAGAAGTTTCGAATTCTTCTACTTCTTGCGTCTGCAAACCTCTTTGGTCTTTAGTGCACTTATTACAATTGTTGCCCCGTTTTTTGCTTTGTGGATGGTGGTTAAATTTTTCGCACCGTCATTTAACCAGAAACTCTCACTTATTTCTGCAGGTTCGCAGGAAAGTGTAAGTACTGAAACACCCGGCAATAGTTGGTGGTCGAAGTTTGTTCATCATCTTGCTAGCCTTTTTACAAAACGCGGGGAGGAAAGAATGGGTTTTATTTTAACATGGATCTTAACCAGTCGCGAAAGAGATTTTAAGATGAAAGTATATCCATCGATTGGATATTTGTTGGTACTTGCGGTCGTTTTGTTTTTTAATTCCGAAATAGACCTAACGGAAATAAAAGGACGGGCAGCGGACGCCCGAACACCCCTTATCAGCCTGCTTTACTCTGCCAGCCTGCTGCTCGTACTCGCCTTAAGTCAATTGCAATATTCTGAAAAATTCAAAGCTGCCTGGTTTTACTTTACAGCACCTATAAGCAGGCCAGGATTGATATTAACCGGTTCGTTAAAAGCTTCGATTTGTAAATTCCTGGTACCACCCATATTACTTATTGCTATTCCTGCTTTGTTCTTTGTGGGGATAGCACAGCTGCCCAATATTATGTTGGCATTCAGTAACATGATACTAGGCTGCATTATTTTATCACTTATAACTTTAAGGAACCTGCCGTTTTCTGCACCTCAAAATACCAGCCAGAGAGCCGGGGCACTGATTCGTAACTTTATGAGTACGTTGGTGATAATATTTATTGCTCTCATTCACTTCCTGATCTATAATTTTACATGGGTAGTAATTATCTCCTGTATTTTATCATTGCTTGCCAATTGGTTATTGCTTGATCACCTGAAAAACAGGAGCTGGAACGAGGTGCTTGCGCGATATGACGAAGGTTAATCAAACCCGGTTGTAGCACATAAGTAAAAGGTACAATGCATTTTTCTGAGCATATTCTAGCATTTATAAGTTCGCTTAAGTTCCCGGTGAAATTGACACCAGGCACTGAAGTAATGAATCCCTTCCTGGACGATGCTACCATGGAAATTTGCACCCGATTCTATCGAAAATTCTATAGCGACGAGGAACTGCGGTGGGTAATTATTGGCATCAATCCGGGCCGCTTTGGAGGGGGAGTAACGGGTATTCCCTTTACGGATCCCATTCGTCTGCAGCGTGATTGCGAATTGGTAAATGAATGGCCAAAAAAGCAGGAGCTTTCTTCTGTATTCATGTACCAGATGATCGAAGCATTTGGTGGGCCGGTTGCTTTCTACAAAAAGTTTTACATAACAGCCGTCAGTCCGCTAGGCTTCACCAGGAACAACAAAAACTTAAATTATTACGATGATTTAAATTTGCAGTTGAGTATAAAGGACTTTGTCGTCGATTGCTTCTCCCGGCAACTGGCTTTTGGTATTCACAGAAACGCCGCCTTCTGCCTCGGTGATGGAAAAAATTTCAAATATCTTTCCGCGCTAAACAAGGAATATCATTTTTTCGAAACCATCATCCCATTGTCTCATCCGCGATTTATTATGCAATACCGCTTAAGAAAAAAGGAAGAATACATTAAATTTTATTGTGAAATATTTAATCAATATACCTTTTAACAATGGATGGATTGAAGCCATTAAATTACCAAAAAGCCAGCGGATACCTTACTTGTTTATTAGTTGTATTTTTAGCTCTTCAAGCTAAATAGTTTTTTACATGTGTTTGATCCGGAAGCCCTACCTGATCGTTATTAAATGGATGATATTATTCATCGCCGGACAAATTTGCTGTCTGGACATACAAAGCCAGGTGGGTGTAGACTCGAGTTATATCTCCGATTTTTCTCTGCCCTACGTGGCAAAAATAGCTTTAGAGAGAACGGGTGCGGGTATACAAGTTAGTCCAGACAATTCATTGGTGCCCCCTACGGCGAGCTTCCCTTTTAATACAGGACTCAACCTCGGCGTTTATCTTTCCTACAAATTTATAAATTTATCAGTATCACAAAGTCTTGCCAGCAAAACAAACAACCGTTCATTGGTGGTTGCATTGAACACATACAATCAGGGTAACAGTTTTGGTGGAAAGATAGGTTTCTATAACAATGTTGCAGCCATCCAGGATAAGAAGAACCTGAATGTCCGCAGCGCTATTAATCTTTTTAAGGTAAGTCCTTACTGGCTTGTCAATACCAATTATAAAAAATTTTCACTGGCCGCTATTTCCGATTATTCAAAACGGCAACAGCGATCTGCCGGAGCTTTTTTATTTGAGTTGAACCCGTTTTTTCTCCAGGCCAGGGGGAAGAATGGGCTGATCATCCCTTCCGAGAATTATTACAGATCCATTTTCGAAGACATGGCCGGCTTGCAAAAGCTAACCATCATCAACCTTGATTTTCGTGCCGGGTATGCATATACGAAAGTGTTTGATGACGGTGAATATTTTATCGCAGGGGGCTTACTGTTAGGGCCCGGCTTCGGGTACCATCATGCCAGCACCGCTACAAAAAAGGAGCGTGGGATGCATTGGCAATCAAGTGTCAGGATGATGGGAACTTTAGGATACAACGGTGATGATTATTTTCTTGCAGGTTCTTTCAGGTATACCAATTCATTTACACCGATTTCGGATTTGGGTGTGCTGGCAGACGAGGGATTGTTTATGATAACCTTTGGACTGCGATTTGATGCGTTTGAAGATATTTTGCCTGATACATGGGAAGAATTGATCGGGAGGTAGGTAATTTTCTTGCGGGA
>JBBJOD010000492.1:0-4202 GCA_037721715.1 Chitinophagaceae bacterium
TCGTTAAAGTGACTTTATATTTTATCATTACCTTTTTGGAAGGCAAAGCTATGAATTATATACGACAATATCAATTTGACATGACACTAGATACCTGTCGTAGTAAGTTGTTTGCCTGCAGCCTCAAAGGTTTTTTCTTTTTTATAATTATACCACCATTCAGGAATGGTTTTTTTCATCATGGTATCGATGCTGCGCATACCGAATAAATTCCAGGCGCCCTTTAATTTACCGCTTACCGAAGACTGCATCGCACGAAGGCTCATAGCGAAACCACTGTCCAGGTATTCCATGTGATGCCAGTAACCGGCAGGCATAAACAATGTATCTCCGTGTTCCAGGATAACCTCATACCCTTTTGCGAGGTTTAAGGCCGGGTACTTTTCAAGATCCAGTTTGTTATTGCTGGTATCAAAGTATTTTTCAAAATTAACCAGGCTTAGTACCTCCCAGGGTTTACGGTATATATTATACTGTTCATGGTGGGGGAATAAAAGAACCCGCTTTCTGCCAATAAATTGGGTATGAAGGATGTGAGAAAGATCTATATCAAAATGCATGTGAGTAATAGAACCGGAGCCTCCTGTAAAAAGCATCGGGTACCGTTTAACAAAACCTTTCATCAGGTTTTCTGGCCAGGTGAAATCATTTACCAGTTCTGGAGCGTGCTGGAAAATATTAAATAAAAAAATCCTCAATTCAACAGGGCCCTGTTTTACCAAATCTAAATATTCGCCAAACTTCATATAGCCATCAGCTTTATTGATGGGTGTATAAGCGTCGCTTTTAATATTATTGTACACACCTACTTCGGTTTCTCCCACCACATCCTGGAAATAATTCCAGTTCCATTTATTGTAGGCGGGCCACTTTTTAGCAAGGCCAGTTAATATAACCGGCTTCATGGTGTTGTAATAATTTTCCTGGAAATCCGCCTGACTGATGTCCTCAAACTTTTCAATGGAAGTTAAATGCATAATAATAATTTCAAGGCTCAAAAATAATATTAATTCATTGTTAACTACCTGATCGGAGATGAAAAAACATCTTAATATTTGCCAATCTTCTGCAAAAAATTTTATCTTACCCCGTACAAATCATCCCATAATATGTTACTAAGCGTTCACCCGGAAAATCCTCAGGTAAGGAATTTAAAAACCATTGTAGAATGTTTACAGGATGGCGGAATCATTATTTATCCAACAGATACCATTTATGGGCTCGGGTGCAGCATACTCCATCCAAAGGCTATTGAAAAAATATGCCGGATAAAAAACATTGAACCAAAAAATGCCAGGTTCTCATTCATCTGCCACAATCTAAGTGACCTGAGCACCTATACCAAAAGTATTTCTACGCCTCTGTACCGAATGCTGAAAAATTACCTTCCGGGCCCTTATACATTTATATTACCTGCCAGCAAGCAGGTACCGAAATTATTGAAGAGTAAAAAAGAAACCATCGGACTTAGAATTCCTGACAACAAGATTGCCTGTTCTATCATTCAGCAGTTGTCGCATCCTATTTTAAGTACCTCCTTACCAGGTGAAATGGTGGAAGAATATACTGATCCTGAGCTAATGTTTGAAAATTTTGGAAACCAGGCAGATATCGTTGTGGATGGGGGCTTGGGAGGAATGATACCGTCCACTGTAATAGACTGCACTATTGAGCCACCGGTACTGATAAGGCGGGGTCTTGGTGCCTGGGAAGAAATAACTTATTGATTTTTTTCACTACTTACATCCAAGTACCAGGCGTCCAAATTTATCACCAATATGGCTTACACCAAAGAATAATCAATTACCGAAATGATGGTTCAATGCAGAAAACGTCTGGTTACCACCTGTTTCAAAGTCATTAGGTAAAGAGATCGTGCTTTCCGAAAAAAGTGGTTGCTGCGCACACTGGATATTAAAACTTTTGCGGTGATGTTTGCAAATACCATGAAGTTCAATAGACTTGCGATGCTCTACCGTACCATATCCTTTATTGCTAAGCCATGAGTAATGCGGGTATTCCAGGTGTAACTGGCGCATGTATGCATCCCTGTTAGTTTTTGCCAGGATACTTGCGGCAGCAATAGCGGCATAACGGCCATCCCCCTTAATAAAACACCTGTGAGGAACTTCTTTGTAAGGCGTGAAATAATTTCCATCTATCAATAAAAACGAGGGAGACATCGAAAGTTGTTGAATGGCTATGTGCATGGCTTTCAGTGATGCGCGCAGAATATTTATTGAATCAATCTCCTCTACATCTACCATCGCTACTGCAAAAGAAAGCGCTTCCTTTTCAATGATTGGTTTCAATTCATCCCGTTCACATTCTTTCATCAATTTTGAATCGTTCAAAAGCGGGTGCCTGAATCTTTTGGGAAGTATGACTGCGGCTGCAAATACCGGACCTGCAAAACATCCCCGGCCTGCTTCGTCGCAACCGGCTTCTATCAATGATCTCTGGTGAAAAGACTTTAACAAATAAAATGTTTAATCAAAAATACGAGATGGGACTTAATTCTGATTTTAAATTTTCAACATGGCCTATACGCCTTCTTTTATAAGACAACATACGAGGGGCCATGTACGGATACACTACAAACAATTGTGTTTAATATTCGCCTCAGAACTCATTCAAAACTCATCACTCATTACCCATAACTCATCACTAATGCCTTACCTTTACACCCGCTATGGACAGTTCAATCCGAGGATCTCGAAAACCGGTGGCAATCTGGATTTTTATTGGTGTGGGAATGTTGTTTATCCAGGTGATGCTAGGCGGAATCACACGTTTAACGGGCTCTGGCCTTTCAATTACTGAGTGGAACGTAGTTACCGGAGCCTTGCCTCCCATGAACGAAAAAGACTGGGTAATTGAGTTTGACAAATACCGCCAGACACCACAGTATTTCCTGCTAAATATTGATTTCTCACTCACAGATTTTAAGTTTATTTTTTTCTGGGAATGGTTGCATCGTTTCTGGGCAAGACTGATCGGCGTTGCCTTCCTTATTCCTTTCGTACTATTTATTGCCCGGCGAAAGTTCAAAGCCGATATGATCAGGCCATTAATCATTCTTTTCCTGCTAGGCGCTTTGCAGGGAGCTATTGGTTGGATCATGGTCGCCAGCGGCCTGGTAGGCGATGCAGTATATGTGAAACCCACACGGCTTGCTTTGCATTTCATATTTGCGCTAGGACTTATTTCTTACGCTTTCTGGTTTGCTATGCAATTATCGGTACCGACTGTGCAAAAGATACGGCACAGGGCGCTAAGGAACTGGTCGGTTATTATAGTGATTTTACTGTTTTTTCAATTGATATATGGTGCCCTAATGGCGGGACACAAGGCCGCTAATGCTGCGCCTAGCTGGCCCTCCATAAACGGAAGCTGGTGGCCTGAAAGCCTCTTAAAATATTCGCCTGCTTCTATTAATTTTATAGAAAATAAGATAACAATACATATCGTTCACCGGGGTTTGGCTTATTTGCTTCTATTTTTTACCATTGCATGGACAGTAAAAGCACTACGTTTAAAAAACACTACCAGATACTTTAATAATAGCAGGTGGTTGCCGTTGGTTTTTATAGCATTGCAGGTTGCTTTGGGAATCTTTTCAGTGTTAACAAGCATTTCTATTATTCCAAATCAATGGGGAATATTTGAATGGATGGCTGAAAGTCACCAGGTGACAGGTATGATTTTCCTGTTAGTTATGGTATGGATGTTGTACCTGGTCCGTTTACCAAAGCATATCCTATGATATCCGGAGTTTTGTACCGATAACAAAAAATTTGGTATCAGTCAGCTCTAAAAAGATACCTTGATTTTAAATAAACCTCTCGGGAAGTATGAAGAAAGGCTTTCGATCCATATTGTATTCGTTTCCTTTTCAACTGGTATTGCTTCACTTTAAGAAATTCCAGGTACTTATATTTTTCTGGTACATTCTTTTTTTGGCTGTCAATGGTTCTTTTATGCAGATGTATGGCTTAAATTCATTGTATCTTTCTCCGGAATACCTGGGCAATGTAAATTTTTTTAGTGCAGGGCTTGTAGGAACAGCATTGGCCATATTTATCATGAGTTGGAACATTACCACTTTCATTATTTTCAGCCGGCATTTTAAATTTTTGGCCACCACCTCCAAGCCATTTCTCAAATTCTGTATAAACAATTCAGTTATACCCCTTGTGTTC
>JBBJOD010000493.1:0-4197 GCA_037721715.1 Chitinophagaceae bacterium
CATGGCCATGATATAACCACTGTGCAACCCGTCATGGAACATTAAAAACTTGATGACATCTTCAATATTTCTCATTTCAACTCCCACACGGGTTGTCCAGGTTGGATAACCGGAGAACACATTATTCCCGAAGTCGGTTTTCAATGGTTCCAGAGTTGAAACGAACAGATCTTTCAGTAATTTGATTTCATCTTCGGTGATGAAGCGTTCAGGTTTCTTTCCCGGCAAAAACGGGGTAATGTATTCTTCATTGATTACCGGTTTTAAACCTGCGCGGAGATAACACATTCCTTGCTGGGCCGCCGTTAAGTGGGCCAGGTTCCAGATGATGTTGTTGTTAAAGCCTGCAGGGATCTCATTAAAATTTTCAGTGGAGAGATCGCTGACAAATTCCAACAGCGAATGCCTGATCGTTTGTATCCTTTCAATTTCATTTATCATACCTGTAAAATAGGCAATGTTTAAGAAACGCTTCCCGTTAAAATGCCAAGCAACCCTTCTATGTTGTCTTTAAGGGCGCCTGAAGCTTCATCGAAAAAAACATCTTTGTTCTTTTTGGAAGCTTTGTTGTCTGTAGACATCTTAATTTTTGTACGTATGCTATCCAGTTCAGGAAAAAATTCCGCCGTACTTTTTTCGTAGTCAGCGCTAATCGCTTCAATCTTTGTCAGGATAGCTTCATACTCATTTGCTATGTTATTGATCTCTTTAACGTTTTCCGGGGAATGCCTCCGGGGTATCCTGTTGAACAGCGTTTTTAATTCCTCTTTGTATCGTTCCATTATCTAAAATGTAATTCGTAAGATCGAATTTACGATAATAAATGTAGAGACGCCATGCTGACGCCTGGCAGGGTCTGTAAAATCGGGCACTCAACCAGGCGTATCATGTCCGAAAGTCATTTAACTCACGTCAAACCGGTCATCAAGGCAGCAACAACTCCGAAAACCTGACGATAACTGCTTTGCCGGGTTCCTGCATAATAATTGAGCAACCATGCGAAAGGAGCAAATAACTATGAACAAGAAAAGTGTACTGGTAGTATCAAATTCACGGCGTAAAGAGAACTTATTAAACGCATGGACCTATGACGTGCATACCTTTCATATAGATATTGTAGACAACGACGAAGCGGCCATTGAACTTTTTCATAAGCAACGCTTCGACATGGTAGTGGTGGATGGTACTGACAGTAGTATCGACGAAAGGAAACTACATGCGGTATTACCTATTTTGCAGGAAGACGTAACGGTGTTAGGCTACCGGGGCGAGTCAGCCAGTGAGCTGGAGAACAATGTAAAAGCAATATTCGATGCTAAAAAATACCAGCGGATACAGCGCCTGCTGATGCTGGAACCTTCCATTAACATTCTTCCAAACCTGCCTGCATTTTCTCTCAATTAAAGAAGAGTACTGCGTTTAAATCCATACGGTTTAGCGCATCCTTCTGCCTATGTCGGGGAGAAACCACGTAAGCAGACCTATTAAAGGCAGAAATGCACATACCCTGAATACATAGAGAATACTTGTCTGGTCGGCCAGGGCACCCAGTAATGCGGACCCTATACCGCCCATGCCAAAGGCGAAACCAAAAAACAAACCTGCTACCAATCCTATTTTACCGGGAATCAGCTCCTGGGCGTATACCAGGATGGCAGAAAAAGCCGAAGCAAGGATGAATCCTATAAAGACCGTTAAAACACACACCCAGAACAAGGGAACGTAAGGGAGCAGCAGGGTGAAAGGGGCAGCTCCCAGGATGGAGAACCAGATAATGTATTTTCGCCCGAAGCGGTCGCCAAGCGGGCCGCCCATTAACGTGCCGGCAGCAACAGCAAAAAGGAAAATGAACAGGTACAATTGCGAATTTTGAACGGACACCCCAAACTTCTCTATCAGGTAGAAGGTGTAATAACTGGTGATGCAGGCCATGTAGAAATACTTCGAAAAAATAAGCAACAGCAGGATCGCAATGGAAAATACCACGGTGTTTTTTGATAAAGTGTGTCCCCCTGAAGCGCCCTTACCATTGGATGGTTTTATGCGCCGCCTGTTAGCCTTGTACCACCTGCCCACGTTTACTAACAATACAATCGCAAGGATAGCCAATAGCGAAAACCATAGAATGTATTTTTGTCCATAAGGTACAATGATAGCTGCAGCAAGCAGCGGCCCCAGGGCACTTCCGGTATTACCACCCACCTGGAAAATCGATTGGGCAAGGCCCTTCCTTCCGCCACTTGCCATATAAGCCACTTTACTTGCTTCGGGGTGAAACACCGACGAGCCGAGCCCGATTAATGCCACTGATACCAGTAATAAGGTATAGTTTTCGTTCAGTGCCAGCAATATCAACCCGCCCAGACTAATGGCCATCCCGATTGCCAGGGAAAAAGGTTGCGGCTTTTTATCGGTATAAAATCCCACGAAAGGCTGAAAGACAGAGGCTGCCAGTTGAAATGTAAGTGTGATCAGTCCAACCTGCGAAAAATTCAGCGCATAATTTTGCTTTACCATCGGGTAAATGGCGGGAATCACGGATTGCAGGGTGTCGTTTAATAAATGCGAAAAGCTAATGGCAAAGAGGATGGGGAATACGGTATTATCCTGGATTTCCCTGGTAACATCTTCCACTGTTCCTGCCGTCATGCTGTTTCTCATAAGCTGGTTTTGTGGCAGCAAAGGTATTGCTAAGGCTTCAGCGTTGCCATTCCGTTTCGTTACTTCATGATAATTGTTTTGGAGCTCAGGCTAAGACCGCTAAAGCAACCGGTTACATTCGTTCCCTGCAGATTGGTTTTCAGGGATATAGGCGTGGCAAATGGGCCGTTGTTGTCACGGGCTTTGTTGAAAGTATCCCAAAAATTATAAACGTCGCGTGTTACACTCGCCATATAATAATGAACGGTATCACCGGCAACAAAACCCCGCGGGTGAGTAAGGTGTATATATTGCCCGTTGGTCAGTTCGTCGCTGCCGCTGGTACGGGTTCTTGTTAATCCTCCCCATCCGAAACTATTGCGGTTCTCTGAAAACCTGTAGTAGAAGATCTGGGTATTGTTAAGCGTATCCGGGTCCTTGAAATGATTGGTGAGCCTAAGTTTTCTCTTATTGTCTTCTTCGTCTGTAAAGGGGAAACCGCTGGTAATACTGTCAACCGCAACGGGCGGTAGCAGGGTGGTAATGGCCGAGTACCGGTTGCCACCCTCATTAATCTCCAGCAGGTAACTTTTACCCGGTATACCGCGCAATGCGTTCTGGGCATTAGTAACCAGACGCTGATCAAAATAAACGCCGGTTTTAAAATTGGCAGGAATCATTGGCGGGCTCACCTGGCGTAATTGTAACCTTGTAGCCGGGTTCCAGGTATATCGGTTGTTATTAAATGCGCCTTCTGTTATGTACACTTCTGCACCCTCTACAGGAGTGCTTTGGAAATTCACCGACAGGTAGTCAAGACTGCGGCTAAGGATTACATAATTGTAATCGCGCATCAGGTTGTTGATATAAGCTTCGACCACCAGTTGAGGTTGGTTGTTTTTTATCTTGATATCAAAATCTTTTACACACGAAACCAGGCCCAGGCAGAGGAACAGCATCGATGCGTGGTAGAACGTAAATGGTGAATAGGATGCAGGGACGCCTGCTACATATAATTTAGCTCTTATAATGCGGCAAAACTTTATTACTGCCCTTTTGGAATAGCCTTTCATATGGCTTTTGTGCTTGTTCAATACGTGTTTACTATTTGATTTTAAAATTCCAGGTTACACTCGGTACTATCGGAAACAGGTAAGCTTTTTTTCCACGGATGGACTGCAGGTCTTCATCCGCTTCGAAGTAAATAAAGTAGGGGTTTGCACGGTTGTACAGATTGTAAATGCTCAGGTTCCAGCTACTCATAAAACGCCTGGTGCTGGCAGGGTGGCGTGTATAGGTAAACGAAATGTCCATCCTATGGTAAGATGGCATCCTGTAATCGTTTACTTTCTGATATTGATTAATATTGGTGAAGACAGGCTGCCGGCTGCCGGCATTAAAGCCAATATTATAGGTGAAGCGACCTGTTGGAATAGTGAGGGCATTGCCTGTGCCATATACAAAAACGGCAGAAGCTTCCCATTTTGCGCTGAGGGGAAAGCCGGCTACGATACTCAGGTCATGCCTGCGGTCGTAACGATAGGGAAAAGGCCGGCC
>JBBJOD010000494.1:0-4196 GCA_037721715.1 Chitinophagaceae bacterium
ACTCATAACTCATAACTCATAACTCATAACTCATAACTCATAACTCATAACTCATCAACCTCCACTGAATATAAATTTTACCTGAATGAAAATCAACAATGAAACCAAAATAGGCATTCTTGCTGTTGTGGCTATAGCACTGCTGGTACTGGGATTTAATTTTCTGAAAGGAAGAACCTTGTTCGACAGAAGCAATAAATTAAACGCCGTTTTTCATTCGGTAAATGGTCTCTCTGTCTCAAATCCTGTTGTAGTAAACGGGCTCCAGATAGGTACCGTATACAGCATGGTAGAAAAAGACGCCAATCTCGACAGTATCATTGTGACCCTCAACCTTGAGAAAGAAATAAACATTCCTGTAAATTCACTGGCGTATATAAATAAAGACCTGTTGGGCACCGCTTCTATCAGTATCGAATTAGGTAATGGTACAGCACTTGTTAAAAACGGTGATACCATTAATACGCAAATTACCGCTGGCCTTATAGACGATGTTAAAGCTTCGCTGAATCCTGCTCTTAACAATGTAAACGGTACCTTAAAATCGCTGGATTCAGTGATTGAAGTCATAGGACGAGTCTTTGATCCGTCTACTAAATTTAATATTCAAAAGATAATTACCAATCTTACTGCATCTTCTGCTTCCTTACAGTCACTGTTAAACGCTCAGTCAGGCACGCTTGCCAAAAGCCTGAATAATGTAAACGCGCTTACATCAAACCTGGCAAACCAGAATGAAACCATCAACAGCACACTTCATAACCTGGATACTGCCAGTGCAAAGTTTGCTAACCTTCAACTCGATGAAACCATGACCACACTCAATAAAACGGTGAATGAACTAAATGGGCTGGTGTCTAAAGCCAATAGTCCTGATGGTTCAATCGGTTTGTTTTTAAATGACAAGAAGCTCTACCAAAATTTAGAAAACACCTCCCGCAGCCTTAATATTTTACTGGACGATCTTCGCGTGAATCCAAAACGTTATGTGAGCATATCCATATTTGGCAAGAAAGAAAAAGGAAATTACCTGACTAATCCTTTGCTTGATTCGAGCAAAACAGTAATTCAATGACAAAACGGGTTTTAATAACGCTGGGTTTACTACTGCCCTTTTTCTACCTGCGGTTACTAGCGCAATCACCCCTTGTAACACCCGCAACCGACACTGTCAGAACCGTATTGATCATCAACGCAGACAGGATGAGCGGTAAAAAAATCGATTCTACCAATGAACTGCTTATTTTGGCCGGACATGTTATTGTTAAAGACAATAATACCTTGTTTTATGGAGACAGCGTTGTGCATAATAAAAAGCTGAATATACTAGAAGCCTTTGGAAATGTACACATCAATGACAGCGACAGCATCGACACACGCTCGCAATATCTTATCTATTATATTGATAAAAAACAAGCGGTACTTAAAAAGAAAGTAAGCATGACCGATGGCAAGGGCATACTTACAACCGATGAGCTGTTATACGATACCCAGTTGAAGATGGGAACCTACACGAACGGGGGAAAGGTGGTGAATGGGAAAACCGTATTAACGAGCAAAGAGGCCACATACTACGGCGATCTTAAAGATGTATACTTTAAGCAAAATGTTAAGTTAAAAGACCCCTCGTACGACTTAACTACCGATTCGCTTTTGTATAATACCGGAACCCAGATCGCTACTTTTATCACCGAAACCAATATCATCGATAGTAACAAGAGCCGCATTGTGACATCGGATGGATATTACAACCTCAAAAATAAAACTGCCCGGTTTGGTAAAAGAGCGAGGATACAGGATAAAGCACTTTCCATTACCGGCGAAGACATAGTAATAGATGATGTTTCCGGGGTTTTTGAAGCGAGCGGCAATGCTGTCTTGATTGATACGTCGCAGGGTACTTCCGTGCTTGCTAACTACATCAGGGCGAATCGAAAAACCAATACGTTTGTAGCCACCCAGCATCCATTGATGATCATCCGTCAGGATAAGGATTCAATCTATATTACGGCCGACACTTTGTATTCAGGCAGGCTGACAGATCTTAGAAACCTTCCCGACTCCACAATAAAAAAAGACAGTTCAAGCAAGCTTACGGTGGTAAATACAAAGGATTCAGCTAACCGTAACCGTTATTTCCAGGCATTCCATCATGTGCGGATTTTCACAGATTCATTACAAGCCATTAGTGACAGTTTGTTTTACTCTGGGAGAGACTCTATTTTCCAGTTATTTAACGGCCCTGTGCTCTGGGCTAACAACAAGCAGGTTACCGGTGACACCATTTACCTGTATACCAAGAACAAAAAAGCGGAGCGCATATACGTTTTCGAAAATGGCATGCTGGTAGATAAATCGGGCGATGATTTGTTTAACCAGATAAAAGGTAATACGCTAAATGGTTATTTTAAAAATGGCGATATTGATTTCATGCGCGCCAAAGGATCCGCCGAAAGTGTTTATTACGCGAAAGATGAAGATGAAGCATTTGTGGGAATGACTACTACAACAGCAGATATCATCGACATGTTCTTTGCTGAAAAAGCACTGAAAAGGGTTGTTTTCAGGAATGATGTAGTAGGCACCACCTACCCAGTCCAGCAGATACCTGAAGACAAAAAAATATTGCGGAATTTCAAATGGTTGGAAGAAAAAAGGCCAAAAACTAAATTTGAATTGTTTGAAGATATTATTGTTTCCAAAAAGTAGGGAACAATAAAGATTGATTCCACCTTATATTTTGCCAGTACTCACTTAAGAAAATTTATACATTGCCTTTAAAACACCGCTCCTGCCTGATCCGTAGTACAAGAATTGTTTCATTCTATCAACACGTGGCTCCTAAGGGAGCCGTTCCCATCAATACCCAATACCTACAAGTTGATAGCTGTTTAACAATATTTTAGGCCGTGTGCCTGCATCTTCCCTCCTTAACTTCGTTCCAAAAGAAAAAGAGAAACATGAAAAAATTAATTCTGATCATATTATTAATTGCTGGTGTTACATACAGCCATTCTTCTTTCGCCCAGGACTCGCAGAATTATAACCTAGGATTAGGCATACGCTTAAGCAATTCTTCACCTACTCTTAACAATTCGATTACGGTAAAATATTTCTTAGATCCTTCAACAGCTCTGGAAGGACTCCTGTCTTTCGGAAGCCGTTTCGGCATTGGCGGATTGTATGAGATACATAAGCCACTGAATTTTCCGGGTATGCAATGGTACTATGGCGCGGGTGGCTACCTTGGTTTCCAGAGTAACGATACTTATCTTGGGCCAACCGGTATAATAGGTCTTGATTACAAATTTGAAAAGATACCATTGAACCTTTCGCTGGATTGGAAACCCGAGCTGGACATCCTACCCCGGATTGCCTTTATACCGGATGCGTTCGGGCTTTCGGCCAGGTTCACGTTGAGGTGAGAAACAGGGTCTCAGTACCGGGTATTAGGTAACAATTGTAGGTCACCAGCTACTGGCTACTGACAGGCGCATCTCATTTTACCGGTTAAAATGCGCAGCATGTAATGTTTGCGATACCCGAAACCCGAAACCAGACATCCTTAGTTAATAGCGGAAAGCAAACAGCGAGTAATTTAATCTCCGGTTTTTGCGTTTTTTGCACGCCTTTTCGTTATTTTGGGGAAAACGCTGCTGATGTTAAAAAATGAAAGACAGGCCTACATTCTTCACCAGGTCAATCTTCATAATAAAGTTCTTTCTTCCAGCCTCAGCCAGGAAATGAGTGTGTCGGAGGATACCATTCGCAGAGACCTGCTGGAACTTACCGCGCAGGGCAAAATAATAAAAGTACATGGGGGCGCATTGTCTCATTCCTTTTCTGACTTTTATACCCCGCTTAAAAATATCTATTCTCATGCTCATAAGAAAACCATCGCCGAAAAAGCAGCGGCACTGGTAAAAAATGGCATGTTCGTTCTAACCAGTGGCGGAACCACCATCATTGAACTGGCACGAACCCTGCCGCTTGATCTAAAGGCGACCTTCATTTCAGGAAGCATTCCTGCAATCGTAGAATATATGAATCATCCAAACATCGAGGTGATTATTGTCGGCGATAAAATTTCCAAAAGTTCAAAAATTACGGTAGGCGGCGAAGCCATTGCAAAGATCAAAGAGATAAAAGCCGAGCTTTGCTTCCTCGGAATCAATGCCATTGATGTAAACCACGGC
>JBBJOD010000495.1:0-4196 GCA_037721715.1 Chitinophagaceae bacterium
GCTTTGCACCATTGGGCGCAGTATCTACGTTATATCCTTTTTCTTGAAGTATTAAAGTAATTACTTCCAATATATCAGGATCATCGTCCGCAATTAATATCTTCTTCTTTTTCATAAAAGATTTAATTATAAATTTAGTTCTTCTCGCTATAGGTACGGTAGAGCAAAAAACAGACCCACTATTAACCCATGTCCTGCCTCCCTGTCGCTTTAAAATTTCAAACGAAATGAATAATCCCGGGCAGATACCAAAATCCTGAACGCAGCAATTCATCATTTCATTTCGGTTGCAACGGTAACCACCACTTCATCTGCTTCAAGTGAGTATTTGATTGTTCGCAGATAACACATTATGTTTTACTGTAAAAAAATCAGGTCTAAGGAAATACGTTTTTGAATTTGGGGAATAAAGGCAACAGAAAAATATTTCCAGCGTTTCATTGTTTAATTCTTTATGTTTATTTCCTGAAATTAATAACTGATAAATATCAACACCATGATCAATGAAAAGGAGCTGAGACCCGGAAATTTGTATGCAACAATCCGGAATCACGAGATCGTAGTAAAGGGCATCGATACTGTAAATAAATTTGTTTTAATCGAGCCTGCAAATGTGGATTTTGATATTTCCTCCAGGAGTGAAAATTCAATCATTTTCGAAGACCTTAACCCTATAGAGTTAACAGAAAACAGGATATCCGAATTGGGCTTATTAGAAGAATCAATGCCACTTGGTATATTATCAGACAATGGGGCAAAGTTTATCTGGGACGAAAAAATCAACCATGTTGTATTAACGGACGGTGCAAAGGGAACAATTGGATTGGCTATTAAACATCTACACCAGTTTCAGAATATCTATTTCATCCTTACAGGCAAGGAACTGCCATTGAATATTTAGTACAACCGAACTACCATGCCTGGCATATTAAAGCCTGCGAAAGTACTTCGCAGGCTTTAATATAGTACCACCATGGTGGAGATTACCGGAGTCGAACCGGTGACCTTTTGCATGCCATGCAAACGCTCTAGCCAGCTGAGCTAAACCCCCAAAATATTCTATTCTCCTTCTATCTTCATCTTTAAAACCGGAGTGCAAATATAGCGGGCGCCATCGTTTCAACCAAAAATACCTACTTAGCGCTGATCGATGAAATTTTGATGCAATAGTTTATGGAACAAATCGTCTATTGGGTTGTTCTTGTCCAATAAATAAATATATGGGTTTATTACGACAGATAGCTGAATACCTTTACATCAAGAAAAGAGATCCTGATGCCCCCAATTCACAATGGATGAAATACATGCATGGCATCAATCGTATCTCGATATTTATGTTCCTTACTGCCTTAATAATCATCTTAATAAAAATTATCTTCTTTAAGCGTCATTGATCACCACGCAGAAACTGAACAATTATTTTGGCGGCATTTGCCGAAGCATTTCCGCCCTTGCTCAATAACTTTTTTAGATTACCATAATGCTTTTTCAGATCTGCCTTTGCTGATGGGTCATAGAGCAACAGGTTTAATTCTTTTTGGAGGTTCTCAACCGTCAGCTGTTCCTGGATCAGTTCCTTTACCACCTGTTTGTCCATGATAAGATTTACCAGCGATATATATTTTACCTTAATTAAACGTTTGGCTATCCAGTAAGACACCAGGCTGCCTTTATAGCAAACCACTTCAGGTACACCAAAAAGTGCCGTTTCGAGTGTGGCAGTTCCGGAAGTGACAAGTGCCGCGCTTGATTGCAACAGCAGGTTATACGTTTCGTTTCTAACAGAAGAAACATTGTCGTATTTACCGAGAAGTTCCTCGTAAAACTCGTCGTCCTGGCCCGGTGCTTTTGCCACAATAAACTGGTGCAGTGGAAACAACCTGCACACCTCAAGCATGATAGGTAACTTTTTAAGAATTTCCTGTTTGCGGCTTCCAGGCAGTAAGGCAATGATGGGTTTATTGCTTAGCATTCTCCTGTCTACAGTTATGAGCCACTTATCCACTATTTCTACCAGGGGATGACCTACATAATCAACCTGGTAATCCCATTTATTATAAAAGTCTTTTTCAAACGGAAGAATTACAATCATTTTGTCCACCGTTTGTTTGATTGACTTTACCCGACTCTCTTTCCATGCCCAGACCTGGGGAGAAATGTAATAGATTACCTTACAATGTTGCTGTTTTGCCCACCTTGCCATTCTCAGGTTAAAGCCAGGGTAATCGATTAAAAGCAGCGTATCTGGTTTAAATGCAAGGATGTCTTCTTTACACCTTTTTAAATTATCAAGTATGGTTGCCAGGTTCCTGATTACTTCAGTAAATCCCATGAAAGCAAGTTCCCGGTAATGCTTAACCAGCACAGCTCCTGCAGCTTCCATCATATCACCACCCCAGCAACGGATATCAGCTTCTTTATCTATCTTACGAAGTTCTTTAATAAGACTACTACCGTGCAAGTCTCCGGATGCTTCGCCGGCTATTATATAATATTTCATACCTTTTTTACGGCGATGACAGCGATTTTACGGCTTACCGTTATAAAATCACAAATACATGAAGAATAACGGTATTGGTTTCTTTCCTGTTCTGTACGTCAGCAGGCCTCGGTTACAGAATGAATTTGACAAGCAGAACTCCCACACCGTATAATAAGGTGGCTAAGAAAATGCCTCTTGCCGTTCTATCTTTATAGCTATTAATAAAAATGGTAAAAATTACTGCGTTGGCCACAAGCGAAATGCTGCTAACACCCGTAAGTAAAGTTCTGTATTGCCTCAGGTAACCGAGAAATTCTACAAAGCCGATACCGGTTGAATAAAAACTAACAAAATAGTAAATGACGAGCCCAATAAAAGGTGCAATGAATCCCAATAAAATACCAAATTTGAGATCGTCTTTTTTAAACATTATAATTTCCAGGTTTCTTCCAATTTAGTTTTTAACTTATAATTAGTGAGATCGAATTGTACCGGCACTATGCTTACATAGTTATTTTCAAGCGCCCAGACGTCTGTATCAGTGCCTGTATCGAAATTGACGAATTGCCCGGTGAGCCAGTAATACAGCTTGCCATTAGGATCGTTTCTTTCAATAAAATCTTCTTCGTATTTGGCATATGCCTGTCGGCATATCTTTATGCCCTTTATCAGGTCTTGGGCAATGGCTGGAAAATTTACATTCAGTACAGTATGTTTATCGAGTTTGTTTCGTAACATTTCTTCCACAATGATGCGTGCATATTTCCGGGATGCACCAAAATCGGCATCGATGCTATGATCCAGCAAGGAAAAGCCGATAGATGGAATGCTTTCTATCGCCGCTTCAACGGCAGCAGACATGGTACCGGAATAAATTACATTTATTGAGTGGTTGGCACCGTGATTAATACCACTAAGGCAAAGATCAGGTTTGCGATGCAGCACTTTGTCCACGGCCAGTTTCACGCAATCAACGGGCGTTCCGGAACATTGCCAGCCTTCTATGCCATCAAACACTTTTACCTTGGTTAACCTGAGCGGTTGCCCGATGGTGATAGCATGCCCCATGCCTGATTGTGGTTTATCCGGTGCCACCACCACTACTTTTCCCAAATCTCTTACAGCCTCCACAAGATTTTGAATGCCGGGGGCCGTTATACCGTCGTCATTTGTTATTAATATGATCGGCTGGTCTTTTTCCTTCTTTACGCCTTTAGCCATCTATCAAAGCTAAAATAAAACTCTCATTTTAAAGCAGGAACCCGGTGGTTCATGTACAGCAATTACTCGTAGTAGGTAAAAGCATGTAGAACTAACGGTTCCACACAGGCTAACACATGACTTCACAGGGAACCGGCGTTACTTAGAATACCCTCTCCCCAACTGCGTTTTGAATGATACCATAGGGCGTTTTTAACCTACCCGGCCTTTTTAGAGAAACAGCTAATTTTTTTTTGATCTGTTGGCTCCTACCTGAGCAGCTTTGGTAAAAGCCGAGTTCGTATAAAATTCTGTAGTATCGACAAATATATTTTTTTTGAATGATAAAATTATTAGTATTTTAGCACTAAATACTTTAGTTATGTCATTAGCCGGTCGCAATTTAAAATACCTGCGCAAGCTTCGTGGTTGGACACAGGAAGAATTCGCCAATAAGCTAAAAATAAAAAGGTCTCTTCTAGGCGCCTATGAAGAAGAGAGAGCAGAACCGCGT
>JBBJOD010000496.1:0-4189 GCA_037721715.1 Chitinophagaceae bacterium
TTTGTGAACCTGTTCAAAATGATGGGCGATGGAGAGATGCAGTGGTATGCGAAGGTTTCGCTGTGGAGCAAAAGGGAAGGCTGGTCAGGCCCAATAAACGTGCGGGCCTTGGTATAGAAATAAATGAGGCGGAAGCAAAAAAACATCCCTTTCAACAAGAGGTATTACAACGGACGTTTTATAAAGACGGAAGCGTTGGTGATTGGTAATGAGCATGACAACTACACAGCATAAATCATTTGCAAATCAAACAGCCATCATCACCGGTGGCCTGGGCGACATCGGCCGTGCCACTGCAGTGCAATTTGCCATGCAGGGAGCAGCCATCGCTTTATGTGATTTGAAACCGGAGGCTACGGCCCTGGAATTCATTACAACCGTGAAGAGTTACGATGTTCCCTGCGAATACAGCCAGGTAGATGTGTCAGACGCAAAATCAATCCAGGCCTGGATAGATAGAACGGAGAATTCGCTGGGTACACCCAATCTTATTATTGCCAACGCGGCAATGGTAACACTTGCCGGCATTCTTGACATTACACCTGAACAGTGGTCGAAAGAGCTGGACGTAAACCTGAATGGAGCTTTTTATTTTACTCGATATGCCTGCCTGCGTCTTCATGAAAAGAGCCTTCCCGGAAGGATCGTATTTGTTGGCAGCTGGGCAGGTTCTTCTGTACACCCGCATATACCTGCTTACTCCGTTTCAAAGGCGGCTATGACAATGCTTTGCAAGTGCCTGGCACTTGAAATGGCACCCCATGGAATATTAGTAAATGAAATTGCGCCCGGTTATGTTAATGCAGGATTAAGTGGCCGCATGTGGGAAGACGATCCCGGCCAACTTGAAAAGGCACGCGAAAAGGTGCCTTTAAAGAAAATCATGACAGCGGAGATGGTGGCTGAAAAAATTCTCTATTTATGCCATCCGCAAAATGAGCACATGACAGGTTCTACGTTACTAATGGATGGTGGCCTTTCACTTCTTTAACATACTATACATATCATTGCCTGATAACCCGGTTAACATGGAAATAAATCACCACGTACTTAAGCATTCATCTTTTAAAGGCCTGGTTGGTGTTGCGCAAGAGGATATCACGCCACCTCCGGGTATCTATTCGCGAAATTGGGGAGCATCTGAATACGACATCTCCGACGGTATTCATCAACCTCTCAAACTTACATGCATTAGTTTCCAGCAAGAGGATAAAAAAAAGCCATTGTTGCTTATAGGCGCTGATCTTGGATGGTGGAAAAATTCGGAAGACGAATGGGCACTTCGAAGTAAATTACTGGAGGCATGTAGTCTTGATCCGTCACAATTAATGTTCTGCTTGTCGCATACGCATGCCGGCCCTGGCATATGCAGCGATGATGCTTCAAAGACCGGAGGTCATTTGATCAGTGGGTACCTGGATCTTGTTATTGAAAGGAGTATAAGCGCCATCAACGAGTCTCTCGCATTGTCAAAAAAGGCGGTGCTAACGTGGCACTATGGGAAGTGCGACCTGGCCACTAATCGTGATTTGCCTCAGCCTGAAACCAACCGAATGGTGGTTGGCTTTAACCCGGGAAAAACCGCTGACGATACCCTGCTGGTAGGTCGCATCACTGATTCATATGATCAAATTTTCGCCACCATTGTCAATTATGCATGCCATCCCACAACACTGGCATGGGAAAATCGGTTGATTTCACCGGACTACATAGGGCCCATGCGTGAGATGGTTGAGCACCAGACCAACGCCCCATGTTTGTTCCTCCAGGGCGCTTCCGGCGACCTGGCACCAGCTGAACAATACGTAGGCTTTACTGAACTAACGGAGAAGTATGGTCGACGGCTTGGATATGCCGTACTTGCCACGCTGGAAGCAATGTTGCCTCCCGGGCGACAACTCTCATTTAGTAAAGTGGTTGAGTCGGGCGCTCCCTTAGCCGTCTGGGTGAAAACTGCATACCAACCTGATGTTACCCTTTTAGGCCAAAGATCAGAAGTACAGCTTTCTTTAAAGCCCTTACCATCCCTTTCCACCATACAAGATCAATGGGCACAGTGCAATGACCGGGTCATGAAAGAAAGATTATGGCGACAACGGGGTGTAAGAAAAGCCGTTGGCGACGGTGATTTTGCAGGTATCGGACTTTGGATCTGGCAATTAGGTGACTCTTTTATTATCGGCCAGCCAAACGAAGCATACTCGCAATTACAACTGGAACTACGCCGCGACATGGCACCTTATGCCGTTGGCGTGATCAATGTGGCGAACGGCCATATTGGTTATTTGGCTCCCGAGGAGTTATACGATAAAGACATTTACAGCGTCTGGCAAACACCCTTCGCATCAGGATCTTTAGAGTTATTGATTAAAGAAGTAAAAGAGCTTGCAAAGGAAATGATGAAAACTGAATCGTAATCTCATTTAAATGAAGTCAAACTTTACTACCCTCGATGCGTTAGTTTTTGGTGTTTATATCATTGGCATCGTGGTACTGGGCATATACGCGTCACGCAAGGCAATACATACCAAAAGAGATTACTTCCTGGCAGGTGACAAGCTCCCCTGGTGGATGATTGGCGGAAGCATCATCGCGGCCAACATCAGTAGCCACCAACTTGTTGGCGTGATGGGAGTTGCTTACACGGACGGCTTTGTAGCGGTTGTTATTGAATGGGGAGCGATTCTTATCGGTTTCAATGTATTACTCTGGGTGTTTCTTCCTTTTTACCTGAGGAACGGTTTTTACACCATGCCTGAGTTCCTGCAGAAGCGTTTCGGGGGCGCGGCACGAACAACTTATTCCGTGCTAGTATTGCTGACGTATATTTTTGTAGAAATCAGTGCCGTACTTTACCTCGGTGCCATTTCATTGCACTCATTGCTTGGTATTCCGATGGTTACCAGTGTGCTGGTGATTGCAATTACAACAGGCATCTATACCATAGCAGGCGGGTTGAAGGCGGTTATCTGGACAGAGATGGTTCAACTCGGGGTGCTGACTATGGGAATGGTAGCGCTGTCTTTTACTACTATTATTGCTGCCGGAGGTTTTGAGGCAGTTATGGAAACAAGCAAAGATTGGACATTGATGCGTCCTGCAAGTGATCCCGATTTCCCGTGGACGATGTACCTTGGCGGCTTGTTGTGTATCAGCGTTTTTTACAATGCAACCAACCAGTTTATTGTACAACGTACATTAGCGGCGAAAAGTGAATGGCATGCACGCATGGGAGTTGTTTTTGCCGATTATTTAAAATTTATCATTCCACTTTTTATCATAGCTCCGGCGCTTGTGGCACCCAAACTTTTCCCGAATATTGAAAAACCTGATCTGCTGTTTTCGATCCTTGTCAAGAACCTGCTCCCGAGTGGTTTAGTTGGTTTGGTGATGGCGGGGCTGATAGCCGCAGTGATGTCACATCTGTCCGGGGCTATCAACTCATGCACCACTATTCTGACGATTGATGTTTACCTGCCTTATTTTAAACCCGACGCTACTGAAACGCAGTCGGTACGTTTTGGAAGAATGGCAGGTGTGCTGATTATTCTGTTGGGTATCGGCTGCACAAGCCTGTTGTTCCTATATTCTGAAAAACCGATCTTCTTATACTTGATGAATGCCTATGGCTTATTTACGCCGGGTATAGCAACAATGTTCCTGCTTGGCATACTATGGAAACGCACTACACATGCAGGTGCCCTCACAGCAGGAATCCTGACTATTCCGTTATCGCTGGCCATGGAATTCTTATTTCCAACGATGCCTTTTTTCAACCGCACGGGCATCGTATTCTGGGCCTGTATGGCACTGTGTGCAGGCGTCAGCCTTTTTACCAAACCTAAATCGGAACTGGAACTGAAAGGGCTGATATGGAATAAGGAAAGCTTATCACTTCCCCCTGATCAAAAAGAACAGCAACGAGGTATTCGTAACCCATTCATCTGGTGGGCCATTGTTACGAGCCTGGTGTTGTATTTCTATATCAGGTATGCCTAAACGCATTTTTTACAAATTAAATTTCCACATTTCGTTCAACTTATTAGGTTTTTAAATGTCGTTAGATTTTTTCGTATTAAATCAACGCGTTTTTTACTCAAATGTCAATTAAGTCAAATTGTGGATTTCGGTTGGAAGCTCTAGCCGTTGAGTCAACCTGCATGTCAAGAGATTTCAGCTCAAAGCGCAT
>JBBJOD010000497.1:0-4188 GCA_037721715.1 Chitinophagaceae bacterium
CCCTCCGCGGTTAAATTTTTTATACAGGTAGTCACAAGTTGTCCAACTGGCATTCTTGGTAATTGAATATACCCGGGATAAACCGTTGGAACACTTGCGCCAGTTGTAAGATATTGCTGGCGCCCTCCGCGGTTAAATTTTTTATACAGGTAGTCACAAGTTGTCCAACTGGCATTCTTGGTAATTGAATATACCCGGGATAAACCGTTGGAACACTTGCGCCAGTTGTAAGATATTGCTGGCGCCCTCCGCGGTTAAATTTTTTATACAGGTAGTCACAAGTTGTCCAACTGGCATTCTTGGTATTTGAATATACCCGCGATAAACCGTTGGAACACTTGCGCCAGTTGTAAGATATTGCTGGCGTTCTTGGCGGTTAAATTTTATTATACCAGGATTTTCTGAAAGCATAAACTGTTTTCGATTCCCGCATACTGACCATAATTAGGAATGATGGTATAACCGTTGTTCATATAAAGTAAAACGGCTTCTGTCTGCCTTTTCCCGGTTTCCAGCATACACTTTTCAAAAGCCAGTTCTAGCGCCCACTTTTCAAGTTCGCTCAACACTTTTGTAGCCATTCCTTTACCCCTGCTACCAGGAGCTGTATACATCCGTTTGATCTCCATAGCATGTGTGTTGAATTCTTTTATGGCGCCACAACCTGCCGGTACATCATCGTCAAAGGCAATGATGACATGTTTGATCTTATCTATTTTATTAAATTGCGAATAGAACGCATGTTCGTTTCCGTCTCTGCTTGCCAGGTCAGCATCCAGGTATCGAACAAGTTCGATAAATTGCACGTTCTCAGAGTTGGTCCTTACAATTTTAATCATGCCATTTGCTTGAATAGAGCACCACTGCAGTTAGCACTCCGGGTATTTATTCAACCATTGTTGTTTTGATAAATTGTATTCAACATGCAATACATCAATTCCTGAGTGATGCATGTTTACTTCATTGACTTTTATCGCTCCCAGGTTCTCTACCGCTTTTTGGGACCGCAGGTTGGTTACACCTACATGGAAAATAACGTTGTCAACAAATTTAAAGGCATAAGACAAAAGTAACTTTTTCTTAGACAGGTTATATTTCCCGCCCCAGTAGGTACGAGAAAGAAAAGTATACCCGATTGCAACGCTTGACAGTGCTGGTTGGTAGTCGTAAAAACGCGTGCAACCTATTACCTCCCCTGTTGACCTCGCTAAGACCAGGAATGAAGTTTTTGAAGCTATCGCACCATCGAAAAATGCCTGGAAAACTTCTCTCCTGAACCTGTTTTTTTCCGGGTGTTGTTCCCAGATCAATGGATCACTGGCAACTGCAAACAATTTTTCGAAGTCATCCATACATAGCCGGGTAATTACTACCAGTTCGTCTTCAAGCTTTTCGGGTAATGAATCCATTTGCATGTGCGTAATAAAGCTGATTTTTCAATATCTCCATGAATGGATATCCGCGCCCGGAGGCACCCTCTTTTTTATTTCTTCGGCCCATTTTGGAATGAACATCCGGTTGTACCGTAGCCGGCTAATATAATTTGGCTGCTTATGATCTCCGTTCCAGCAATGCTCTGCCCTGTCGCCGTAATCCACTTCACAATTACAGTTCGGTTGCTGCAATTTATTCATCATGTCTTCTGCGCTATAAACGGCATTATTCAGGTAATAGTTATCCATATCACCCACATAGATATGAATCTTTCCAGTTAATTTGCTTCCAATTTTTGGCCAGTCTCGTTTAATGATATGTGTGAGGTCATAATGTTCTCTCCAATAGGCCGCAACGGATGAATCGATGGCTCCGGTATATTTATCGTAGATTCTTTTAGGGTAACCATCTTTTGCCATGGGCGAGAAAACGGCTTCCCAAATATCAAACTGGTCACCGCTTCGGCTATGGGTTCCCAGGGCCAGTTCGCGCTGGTTCATTTCTTTCACCATGGCACTTACATGCCCGAGGTAATTTCGATGTCCCGGACGAGGAGTCTTTTTGAAATCGCTTTCAACATAGTAGGCATTTTTATCAGTATACAGGTCAACGGTGGTATAGTGGTGAAAGTCGATCGGGTCGGGGCAGGCTGCATAACAACCATTAAATTCATCTGGATAAAATACCTGCGCTGCCAGCACTTCCCATCCACCTGTAGAGCCTCCATACATAAACCTCGACCATCCTTTACCGATTCCGCGAAAACGCTTCTCTATCTCCGGAATCAGTTCGTAAGTGATGGCATCCCCATAAGGCCCCAGGTTAGCGGAGTTTACCGCATACGAGTCATCATAGTATGGGTTGGCATGTTGAAATTCTGCTACGAGTACCCGGGGAAACTTTTTGCCCGTCCACATTTTGTAGAAATCATAAGCTTCCTCCTGCACTATTTTGTTATAACCCGTTATGTGAAAGCGGTCACTGGTATCTGGTACCAGATTTTCATCAGGCGGAGTGGTACGGAAGTAGGCAATGTCAGCAGGAAAATGACCGTGATTGATGGCAAGCGGGTAACGAACGCCCGGATGTTCGTTGAAACCTTCAGGCAGAAGTACATGAGCGCCGAGATACATCGGCCTTCCCCAAAATGCAGATAACAATTTGCTTTGTATTTTGATATGCTTTACATACTTAGTGTCTTCGGGTTCTTTAATAGGCGGAATTATTTTATCGATGACCAGGTGTATCTCTTGTGAAGTTGCAGGATCAAATTCAATCTTTACAGGCGTTGAATAAATATTCCCCGGTGCAATGTTCCAATGCTGGCCTTCGCCTCTGTCCATTGGCAGCTTAACCGTTTGCCCGGTTTGCAAATGAAAGGTTTCATACTTATGCAGTAGTACCTGTACGAAGTAAGTGCCCGCAGGCACTTCGTTCAATTTTTCGACAGGGTATCCGAATGAGTGGATGTCAATGAGTGCATGGCTTTTGGGTTGCCAGTTATCGATATCGCTTCCAAACACCATTTGTGTCGTTGCTGCATCATTAACCTGGAACCGCGGCTCTGCTGTTTTATTTTTAGAAAGTAGCAGCAATAGTCTTCCATCGAGGACAGGCTGTTTAAGTGAATCGGCGATGCTTACCCTGAATGTTTGTGCCTGGCAAAATAAGGTACATAATAATAACAACAGGCTTGTTAGTTTCATTGTATTTAATTGATAGATGAATAAATTGTATAGCCACTTCGGAAAGAGGAAAATTTCCCTTTTTTAACGTTTGTTGACAACCCTGGTATAGGCGCTATGCACCTCCTTCTGATACGAAAATTGTAGTTACTGGTTCGCATGTAAAACATATTCTTTCGGTGGATTTGCACCCAGTAAATGGCGGACGAAATAGTCCCAGCGGCGGCGGGTCATGTACAACGAGAATTCGCCGTAGCCGTGCCTGCTATTGGGAAACAGCAGCAGGTCGAAATCCTTATTTGCCTTAATCAGCGCATCGACCACCAGCAACGTATTGTAAGGAGGTACATTATCATCCAGCATTCCATGGGCAAGCAACAATTTGCCTTTAAGATTCTTTGCATAAAGCTGGTTCGCCTGTGCCTCATAGTTAGAGGTGCCATCTGCATTTTTTACCAGCAAGCCGATATATCTTTCACCCCAGTCGTCTTCGTAATTGCGGTTGTCATGGTTGCCAGATTCTGAAATGCCTACTTTGAAAAAATCCGGGAATCGGAACATGGCCGCTGCAGTAGCGTACCCACCCCCGGAATGACCCCAGATGCCTACCCGGTCTATATCAATATAGGGATATTTTCCAGCAAGCTGCCTCATCCCGGCAATCTGGTCTGGCAGTGTATTCTCTGCTATATTTCCATAACACCTATCATGAAAACTTTTTGACCGCAGCGGGTTGCAGGTTCCCTCGATAGACACAATGATGAATCCCAGTTCGGCCAGCGCCTGGTTATCGTGGCTAGCCGCTTGAAATGACCAGCTTGATACACTACCTCCCTGGGGGCCAGGATAAATATAATTTATGATCGGGTATTTCTTCTTAACATCAAGATGGGTAGGGGTGTACATTAAGCCATACAGGTCGGTTGACCCATCATGTGCTTTCACTACAATCGATAACGGCGGTTTCCATCCTGTGGCAACAAGACGCGATATATCGGCTTTTTCCAGGTTTGTAACCAACTTGCCATCTGCATTTCGTAAAGTGATGATGGGTGGAACGTCATGTTTC
>JBBJOD010000498.1:0-4177 GCA_037721715.1 Chitinophagaceae bacterium
GATCAAAGAAACAAGGCTTTTAAAGGTGTTACCTACTCGTATAAAACCACCGTATTTTATGGCAAGGCCACTGCAAGTGGAACCGTTAATACCGCTTCAGGCAAAGTAAAAATGATGGAGCTTGACCTCGTTGAAGTGAAAATGTCTCAAAACAGTTATGCCTGTATTATGACTTATTCCCTTCAGTATAAAAAAAATGGAGAAGACGAATTTCTTGAAGGCACTTATACAAGTTTTAATGAAAGGGATTCTTCTTCTTGTGGAAGAGGCACCGTCATTCTTCGCAAAGTTGCCACTTCCGATTTTTATAAAGAACCATTCCTGGTAGAAAGAGAAAAGGAAAAAACAACTACACCGCAGAAAAAGATTACGCCACCATTAGCCAATAATAATACCGGTCCGAAACTATCAACCGGCAATTCTTCAAAACCGATAGTCAGGAAGCCGACGGTTACAAAAACTACACCAGATAAAACTACAACCAAACCCCCGCTGGTGCCAAATAGTGGTGTAAAAAAGCCAACGGTTGCAAAAACACCTCCGCCTACACCAGCCAAGAAGCCATCGATTGCCAGCAACAAACCATCTAACCGAAGTCCCAAGCCAATGGAAAATAAGTCTATTCCTGACATAGTTAAAGCGGACTCTTTCAGAAACGAGATACCTGCTATAAAAAGAGCCATGACACTTCCAAGAGTTTTGACTACAAGAGAAAATGAACTGATAAAAACAATTACTGTCAATGAAAACCATGTATCCATCAATATCTACGATAATGGTACAATTGACCACGATACGGTGTCTGTTTACCTTGACAAAAAATTAGTGGTTTCTAAACAAATGCTGACGACCTCTCCTATCACGCTTTCTTTTGAAATGGATGACGTTAATGTAGCACATGAAATCATCATGGTTGCTGAAAACCTGGGAGATTTTCCGCCAAATACCTCCCTGATGGTAGTAAAAGCCGGTGAGAAACAATACGAGGTAAGGATCACCTCAACCGAACAAAAAAATGCGGTTATTATTTTTAAATATGAAAAACCTAGATAGCTATCAACGCATGGTAAATAATCGGGTTTGTAGAGACGCCATGCTGGCGTCTGGCAGTGATCGCATCACTAAAACATGAAACAATCTGGCAGCACCTCAGTATCCATATAATTCCAGCAAAACTTTTTTAGTCCGGCTCGATGTAAATAACCAGACAATCCTAACCGGGAAAGAAAAACCTTCGAGAACAATTAAAATTAGATATATTTAAGAACCAATTTACCGGCCTGAAAACAAATGGCTTTCACCTATGAAGATAATCGTTGAAGTTAATAACCGGTACATCCTGCAAATAATACTGTTCTTCGTT
The DNA here is from genome assembly GCA_037721715.1 of Chitinophagaceae bacterium. Classification (GTDB taxonomy): domain Bacteria; phylum Bacteroidota; class Bacteroidia; order Chitinophagales; family Chitinophagaceae; genus JADCRZ01. The sequence continues at coordinate 1,364 of JBBJOD010000498.1, forward strand.
ATTTTGACGGGAGATTTTATGACCTTGTCAGCGCAGGATAAGAATATGAGTGGTAAAATAGATCCTGTTCTCAGGAAGATCATTGCCAGGGCACAACCGGCAAGCTGTCTCTCAACAATTGATACGAATGACAGACACAAATCGAATCCGCAACCCTTTGCTGATTCTGCCAGCATAGAAAAAAAATACGATTGTATTGTCTATACTAAAAACGCAAAAGCATTACGGGAGAACGGAATTGTTCTTAACACCGTGTTACCAGATTTTGTAACGGCCTCAGCTACCATTCGCCAGATTTTGCAAATGGCAGAAATGCCTGGTGTATTGAAGATTGAAGCACCGCGCATAGACAGGGAACATCATTAAAAGCTCACTAAATCTGCCACGTACTGTAATTGCTCACTGTTTTTGTGATGCCTCACTAGGTATTACGACTTTGCTTACTAGTTGATTATTTTTATTGCTCAATATCCAATATGCAAATCCTTGATAAAACCAATCCGGTCACAGGTACGTCCAACCCATGCAACTTCCTGGACGAAATTAAAGGCTACCAACATAGCGTAGTGTTTATAACAGTTGCACTTATATTACTGTTTTCTTTAGAGCCGTATGCTCAAAACGTTCCAACTTCTACTAAAATAGATCCACTTTACAGGCAACTGATTTCGGAAAGTAAAAATGATAAGGTCCTGCTGAATGGTGCGCCTTTCAGCTCGAGGGTAGAAGCCACAGAAGGGTACGCGATTAAGAATGGCCCGATGGAAAAAAGGTATGAATGCATCGTTTATACTAATAACGCACCGGCATTGCGTGGTAAAGGCATCACTATCAACTCAACCCTCCCGTCTTTTGTAACAGCCTGGATTACCCTCGAACAGATTTCCGAAATGGCAGCCATGGATTTTATAAAATATATAGAGGCCCCCAGGACAGACTACCTGCACAATGATGTTTCTGTCGGCAATACCGGCGCGTCATTATTGCACCAGGGAAATTTGAACAATACTGCTTACAAGGGGAAGAACGTGCTGGTGGCTATTTACGACAGTGGCATTGACTGGGACCATTTTGACTTCAGGGATCCGAATGATACTTCTAAAAGTCGCATCATTAGAATATGGGATCAAACACTTACCGCTGTAACAGGAGAAGCTCCTCCTTCAGGGTTTAGTTACGGTGTGGAGTACACGCAAACACAAATAAATGATGAACTGGACGGTACACCGGCTAATATCGTCAGGGAAAGAGACTTCAATGGTCATGGCACTCATGTAGCAGGAACAGCAGCTGGAAATGGATCTGCGAAAACTACCCGGAAATACATGGGCCTGGCGCCGGAAGCCGATCTTATCATTATAAAAGGCGGAGAAAGTTCATTTTCAACCAACAGGATCATAGATGGTATAACCTATCTGCAAAATCTCGCTACATCATTAGGAAAACCGCTCGTAATGAACATGAGTTTGGGTGGGCAATTCGGCCCTCACGACGGTACACGCAGCTATGAAATAGCCGTAGACAATTTTACGGCTTCGGCACCGGGAAGGGCTGTAGTTATTTCAGCTGGAAACGACAATGGTACCAATCTCCACAACCGGATAACGTTAGCAGGAAATGCGACCACAGCTATCGTGTTTAACGTACCTGCCAGTAGCCTTGGCACCGATGTTTTTGAGTACAGGCTATACAGCAAAGATTCCAGCGCTGTTTCAGCAACAGTGATTCCTCCAGATAGTGTAGTAAACGTTACAGCAAATGCAGGAGAAATTGCCGAGGGGCTGGTATTGACGGATAGTTTCTCCGTGCAATTGAGCAACTTTGTAGATATATCTAACAACAGCAGGTTTGTAGATGTTTACGTTGACCGGGTTGGCTCAAATACCAAAAGTCCGGCAGGTACCTGGACACTCTCCATAACAAATAACACGGCCAACACCCTTGCCATTGATGGGTGGTTGTATTACCGGAACGCCAGCTTCGGCCCTACTTCACTGGTAGGTGGAAACAGTGATTACCTGGTTGGCTCGCCTGGCAATGCAAATTCTGCAATAACGGTAGCATCGTTTGCCGGAAGAAATGGATGGTATTCAAATGCAGCAGTGGGAGCATTCACATTTCCTAACACAAGGGTAGACAGCATCTCTTCATTCAGCTCACGCGGGCCACGCAGAGACGAAGTGCTGAAGCCTGAAATTGCAGCTAATGGAGAATTGGTAGTTTCATCGCTCTCATCAAATAATACGTCATATACCTCTTCAAGCATAACAGATGTAGGTCTATATGTAAAAAACCAGGGTACCAGTATGTCGGCCCCGGTAACAACAGGAGCTGTTGCGCTTTTAATGCAGGCCAACCCGGCTGTAACCTCGGCCCAGATCAAAGGATATATTACAGCTACCGCCAACAAAGATGTGATGACGGAATTGACAGCCACCACGCCAAACCCGAGTTGGGGATATGGCAGACTGGATGTTTTTAAAGCTGCTTCGGCTATGTTTAACTGCACACCAGCCGAAAGAAGAACTTACCAATACGATTCCTCCACCAGGAATGCACAGGAAATGGGCACTACCTTAAGCACGCAACGGGCCGGCGTTCGATTTACCCCAGACATTAACGGAAAACTGGGCGGAGTATTTTTCAATACTTCTACAGCAGCTACCGGGTTGAATTTGCAGGTCAGGGCCAATAATGCAGGTAACCCCGGCGATCTTCTAGGTAGTGTGAACATTGATAGTGCACAGGTTGCCCGATACTCCTGGAACTATGTTGATCTTAGCAACCTGAATATTACAACGGCCAACGGAGTTG
>JBBJOD010000499.1:0-4175 GCA_037721715.1 Chitinophagaceae bacterium
TCAGAACTTGAGCAGGGCGCCCAAGTGGATAGAAACAAGAGATTCAGGCTTTTTTCGTCATTATATGGTGAAGTAGAGATTCTTAAGGGGCTAAAGTACCGGTTGAATTTCGGGCCTGATTTTACACAGAACAGGAATGGAAGGTTTATCGGGCGCTTCACAAACGACCGGAGAGGCGGAGATCCAACCGCCGCAAATTCAGAAGACTTTGTCACGTCGTACACCCTCGAGAATCTCCTAACGTATAATAAGACAATCAAAGATGTTCACGCGGTGAATTTTACCGGATTGTACAGTGTTCAAACCAGGTCGCAGGAAGCGTCGAACAATGCGGTACAGGGTGTTCCGATTGAAGGCATGGAAAATTTCAATGTGAGCGCCGCTCCTATTATCACGGGTGTAGGTAGTTCTTACGAAAAATGGAGCATCTTATCCTATATGGCGCGTTTGAATTACGTATTCGACGGGAGATATTTACTCACCCTTACCGGTCGGGCAGATGGCTCTTCAAGATTTTCACCGGGCCAGAAATGGGGATTTTTTCCCTCTGTAGCAGTAGGCTGGAATATTACGGAGGAAGGTTTTATGAAAGAAACCCGGCTGATCAATTTACTTAAATTAAGAGCAAGTTACGGCCAGACAGCGAACACGGGGATCAATCCTTACCAGACACTGGGTGGTTTGAGCCGGACAACTTACGCATTCGAAAATACTCCAGCATACGGTTACCGTCCGGGTTCCATACCCAATTCAAATCTTAAGTGGGAATCTACGGCTTCCTATAATGCAGGACTGGATTTTGGACTGTTTGACAACCGGGTAACCGGTTCGCTTGAATGGTACCAGCAGAATACCACCAATTTATTGTTGTTAAGGCAATTGCCGATTACCAGTGGTTTTCCAAACATACTGGAAAACATCGGATCAACCAAGAACTCAGGTTATGAAGTGACGCTGTCGACGATTAATATCGAAAATAGGGATGCTAAAAATGGTTTTACATGGTCAACAGACCTGAATTTCGCGCACAATAAGGAAGAGATTGTTGATTTATATGGTGGCAAAAGGAGTGATATTGGTAATTTGTGGTTTATCGGCCAGCCGATAAGAGTTATTTATGATTACGAGAAGATAGGTATCTGGCAAACAGGCGACAAGGATATGGCCGCCACTTTCAGTCAGAAACCTGGTCAGATCAGGATTAAAGATCGGAACAATGATGGAAAGATCAATGCGGATGACAGGGTAATCCTTGGAAATGATGTCCCTAAATTAAGCGGTGGCTTTACCAACAGGTTTGCCTTTAAAGGTTTCGACCTGGCTGTATTTATCTTTGCGAGGTTTGGAAGCAAGATAACTAGTGGATTCCACGACGGGGCCTGGATGCAATTGCAAGGCAGGTACAATAACCTGAAAGTTGACTACTGGAGTGAAAAAAACCCGACAAACAGGTATCCAAGACCTGACGAAAATTCGGAAAGGCCGATTTACAGTTCTACGCTTCGTTATTTTGATGGTTCTTTCGTGAAGATAAGAAACATAAATCTCGGCTATAATATACCTGAAGCGGCAGTAAAAAGAATAAGGTTCCAAAGTTTGCGAGTATATGCCTCGGCCCAGCAGCCACTCATTTTTGCATCGTACAGGCAAAAAGAAAAAGGGATAGACCCTGAATATACAACCGTAAACACACCGGCTACCTCGATGTATTCGTTAGGCGTAAATGCGAAGTTTTAATTTTAAAATATACTTTATGAAAAAGTTAGTACTATATCTCTCGGCTTCGATTGTGTTTTTACTGCCTTCGTGCAATAAGATGCTCGATGAAGATATCAGATCACAGGCTGTGTATGATTATCTGGAGACACCCAGTGGATTTGAAGATGCGACAAAAGCCGCTTATGCTTCCCTCAAAACGTTCTACGGACAGGAAAGGGGCTACACATTATCGGTGTTCGGCACAGATACCTATACGATGGGAGCTGACGGCGCTTTCAAATTTGTAAATCAATACACTCCGGAGCTTGACGGGCGCTTATCTATTATCAGAGAAATATGGAATGAATTTTATGTTGCGGTCAACACATGTAACACCGTAATAGACATGGCCCCTACCCTTGTCGGGGTAACCGATAAGGTGAAAAATATACGTATTGCAGAAGCAAGATTTCTCAGGGCACATTACTTTTTCATTCTTACGCAAATGTTTGGCCCCATCCCGATTCCAATGGTTGCCAACAAGAAAGTTATTACTGAAGCGACCCGGGAACCTTTGGATAAAGTGTATGCGGCCATCATTGCCGATCTGGAATTCGGCGCTGCAAACCTTGAAGTTAAACCCGTAGATTACGGGCGTGCTACAAAACCGGCCGCTGAACACTTACTCGCGAGGGTATACCTCACCAAGGCAGGTTCTGATGCAAAAAAACCAGATGACTATGCCAAAGCTTTGGACTATGCAAAAAAAGTAATCAACAATTACGGCTTTAAATTATTGCCTGATTTCGGGAGGGTATTTGAGCAAGGCATTGGAGAAAAAAATGATGAAGTTATCTGGTCGGTTCAAAACACCAATGACCCAAGAACGAACGGAGAAGGCAATCGTGGGCACCTTTATTTTATTATGGAGTATGATGTGTTACCAGGCATGCAACGTGATACGGAGAACGGGAGGCCATTCAAACGCTTCAGGCCTACGAATTTCACATTAAATGTATTATTTAATGACAGGCTGAATGATACACGCTATGAAAAAAGCTTCAAGCATGTGTTTTATTCGAACAATGCGGCCACGATCCCCAAAGTGAACGGGGTGCCGAGATACAATGTGGGCGATACTTCTGTATGGCTTCCCGGAACGGAATTACCGGCCACCGTAATCAACAGTAAGCCCTATGCTGTTTACCCGCCAAGCAAATATTCTCCCAAAATATTCCCTACACTGATAAAATTCCTGGACCCCCTTCGGCCTGACAGAACTTACGAACAGGGCTCGCGGGATTTCCTGGTTTACCGGCTGGCGGAAACTCACCTTATTGCTGCAGAAGCGGCTATGTTCACTGGCGATAACGCATCAGCATCAAACTTTATCAATGCTGTTAGATTACGGGCTGCACGCACCAGTACAAATGCAATACAAAACGCTGAATTCCGCACGGCCATGATCGCCACACCGGCAATGATGAATATAGATTTTATTCTTGATGAAAGGGGCCGGGAATTATTGGGTGAGCAAATACGCTGGTTCGACCTGGTACGCACTGGCAAACTGATAGAGCGGGTAAAAAAATGGAATCCCGACGCAGCAGCTATCAAAGATCATCATATTCTTCGCCCGATTCCCCAGGAGCAGATAGACCGGACGACGGGTACATTTAAACAGAACCCGGGATATTGAGTGTTATTCAACTTTGTTATTTGTGATCCTTCATGGTAATGTGCTTCAATTACCGGAATCATCTAGAACCAGGAAAAGATTACAAAAATTATACGGTTCATCATATTAACCTTGTTTCTGAGAATTCCTGGCATGCAAAACACGTCAGGAGAATTACTCGTCAAGCGACTGCCGATACCGGATACATCCTTTTAAAAACACTAACCACTCAGGAACAAGGATGCTGGAATCAGCTTTTTCCGGAAGAAGTGCCCAGGGTATAGGATGATGTCGGCATAAATCGTCACCAGTGCTGTACCGGTATTCACGTATACCGGCTCGTAGTTTTTGAATTCTCTTCCATAAGTTCTTGTTTACTCATCAGTCTCAATTCATCGTCCATAAGTATTACATTAGGGGTGTCTCTAATTTTTTTTTTGCTCGTTTGTTATCGTATGGCCACGCTTTTTTGCTGTCACTTGCTTAATGTTACCTTAAGTTGAGTTAGCATCAATTGATTGTAAGTAAGATTCTTTAAGCCGATTCTGCTGCTATTCGTTTCAAATTCCTGTAGATAATCCTCTTTAGCCCGTCGAAAAACTGTTTAACAAGTTGAATAAGCAACTCGATAAGGATGGTATCATAGTGCATGCAGGCAAGTTGGTAGATGTTTCTATTGTTGAGGTATCCTTTCATCAACTGATAAAGTTGCATTACAAATTTTACTTTTCAAGTCCATTACGGGTTTTACCCAGGTGATATCCGGGACTTTTGCCATTAAATATATTCAAACGATATG
>JBBJOD010000500.1:0-4174 GCA_037721715.1 Chitinophagaceae bacterium
GGTTGTACGCCCGAAAAAATCTTCTTTATAATTGATAGTACCATCTTCGTTGCGCGGAGGACCATCAAAAGGCAAAGTGGTAACACGAAATGTTTCTCCGGCCCCTTCTGCATCGGAAGACGTAATGATAGGGGTGTGCAGGTAAACGAATCCCTTGTTATTAAAAAATTCATGTACCGCAAAGGCAAGGCCATGCCGAATGCGGAAAATTGCTCCGAAGGTGCTGGTCCTAAAACGTAAGTGAGCTATTTCTCTTAAAAACTCCAGGCTGTGCTTTTTAGGTTGCAAAGGAAATTTCTCCGCATCGCTGTCGCCAAGAATTTCAAGGCTACTTGCTTTTACTTCCAGCTGCTGGCCCTTGCCCAAAGATGCTACCACCCTTCCTGTAATTTTTAGTGACGCCCCGGTTGTGATCCGTTTCAAGAGGCTCTCCTCAAACTTTCCTAATTCAGCAACCACCTGCAGGTTATTATTGGTGCTGCCATCGTTCAATGCAATAAACTGATTGTTTCGGAAAGTACGTACCCAACCCATCACTGTTACCTCCTGGCCAGCTATTTCACTCACTAGCAAATCTTTGACTTTTATCCGTTTGTTAAACATTCTTGCATTTTAGTCGGCAAAGATAACTCCAGATGCTATGATTGTTAAGGTTTTGATCAAACTTCTTAACTAAGCTTACTTTCACGGGATGAAAATCGCATTTTTCTCTGCCAAATCCTATGACCGGGATTTTTTTGACCGGTATAATAAAGTTAACACCATTCATTATTTTGATGTATCCCTTAGTCTTCAAACTATTAACCTTGCACAAGGCTGCAACGCCGTTTGCGTGTTTGTAAATGATATCCTGAATGAAAAGGTCATCGAGCAGCTTGCTGCACTTGGAATTAAAGTAATTGCCCTGCGATGTGCAGGGTTTAACAACGTTGACCTGGATACCGCACACCGGCTGGATATTCCAGTTGTGCGCGTGCCTGCCTACTCACCCCATGCAGTTGCGGAACATGCAGTGGCCCTGGTACTCACACTAAATCGAAAAACGCATAAAGCGTACAACCGGGTAAGAGAAGGGAACTTTTCGCTGGAAACACTTACAGGTTTTGATCTTTTCGAAAAAACAGTGGGTGTTGTAGGAACCGGGAGGATAGGACAGGCGTTTTGTGACATCATGCTTGGTTTCGGTTGCAAAGTGCTGGCTTTTGATATAATAGCCAACAAAGAACTGGAAGTAAAAGGGGTAGTTTATCTACCCTTCACTGACTTGCTGGAACAATCAGATATCATTTCACTGCATTGCCCGTTAACAGAATTAACCCATCACCTTATAAACGAGGATACGATGAAGTTTGTAAAAGCAGGTGCCATGCTGATCAATACCAGCAGGGGAGCGTTAATCGATGCGAGGGCCGCGATAGAGGCATTAAAAAGCAGGCAGCTCGCCTACCTCGGGATTGACGTTTATGAACAGGAGGAAAAACTTTTTTTCAATGATCTTTCGGGCGAAGTGATACAGGATGATCTGATAATGCGTTTGATAAGCTTTCCCAACGTACTTATCACTGCCCACCAGGGATTTTTCACATCAGAAGCCCTGACACAAATTGCACATACAACCCTTGAAAATATTTCGTGTATCGAAGAAGGAAGAACAACAGGTAACAAGTTATAGTGCCGGAGTAAAAATTCATAAGCTGAGTGAAGGTGATTTTGACGATTACAGTAATTTATCGTCCTGAAAATTGAGTGGACATTTAACAAATTTGTTACAAATAATTATTGGCATTTATTGGTATTTATCCGTGTGACCAGTTTATTTTTACGTAGAAATTGACCAAGAGGCAAGTGAATGACCGTAGATAAATAAAGATAATTCACAAACGCAGGTAAAACTTCGCAAAATCATAATACCACTATGTACAGGCAAATTATTTTTGCTTTATACAAATTTGTGGTAATATTGCAATGGAATTAAGCTGATTTGTTCATTCTCTCATAAGGTTATCAGTACATTTGAGTTCCTTCAACAGAAATTTCAGTTCATTTTTCAAAATCTAAGTTTGGTTTTTTGATTTACTCATTTCAAGTGTTTTTATGTACGATGTTTCACAATTGAACGATATGATCGTTCCAGAGTTGCTTGATATAGCTGAGCAACTGAAAATCCCCAATGCCAAAAAGATGGAAAAAAAAGATTTGGTTACTAGAATTTTAGATGGCCAGTCAACCGTTCCCGGTTTAGAAAGAAATGGAGAAGAAGATAAGCGTAAACGTAAAAGAATTACAAAATTACCCAGTACCAACACGGATGAAAAGGTAGTAGCAGAGGTTACTGAAACAGAGAAGCCCAGCAAACAGGAAATAAAAAAGACGCCTTTAAAAAAAGAGGAAAAATTGCCGCTAAGAAAAACGCCCCGGAAGAAACAGGATGAAGATGTTATTGAGGCAGGCAATGTAAATGATTCAAGGAGTACTGCTGAATCAAGGAATTCAAATGACTCCAGAAATGTTGTTGAATCAAGAAATAACAATGATTCAAGAAATAACAATGAATCGAGGAATAACAACGACTCCAGGAACAACAATGATTCTAGAAACAACAGTGAATCAAGAAATTCGAATGATTCAAGGAATGCAGTAGATGGGAGAAATAATAACGATAGTCGTAATGCACCCCAGTCGAGAAATCAGAATGAATCGCGCCAGGCACGCCCTGATTCTGACGTAGAAGATGAGGAAGATGGCCAGGAAGAAGAGCAGGGTAACGAAGAGGGCAATGATGAGAATTCAGAAAATGTTAATGAGGAAAATGGTAACTACCAGGGAACTCAGTCTACAGTTGATTCCGTCACTAACAAAGGATATCCCCAAAGGCGCAATGATTTTTTCAATATTGAATTCGACGGTATCATCCAGGCAGAGGGCGTGCTGGAAATGATGCCCGATGGTTACGGTTTTTTACGTAGCAGTGATTATAATTATTTATCATCCCCTGATGATGTTTATGTATCGCCTTCCCAAATAAAATTGTTTGGTTTAAAAACAGGCGATACTGTACATGGTTCTGTTCGCCCGCCAAAAGAAGGTGAGAAGTATTTTGCTCTTTTAAAAGTTGAAACCATAAATGGCAAAGGACCAGAGGAAGTGCGTGACCGCGTTCCATTTGATTACCTTACCCCGTTGTTCCCATTTCAGAAATTAAACCTTTTTACGGCATCTTCCAACTTCAGTACACGTATAATGGATCTCTTTACGCCAATAGGTAAGGGACAGCGTGGATTGATTGTATCACAACCCAAAACAGGAAAGACAATGTTGCTGAAAGCAGTAGCCAATGCTATTGCTGAAAATCACCCGGAATGTTATCTGATGATCGTATTGGTCGATGAACGCCCGGAGGAAGTAACCGACATGGAAAGAAGTGTGAGGGCGGAAGTAATTGCTTCTACTTTTGACGAGCCGGCTGAAAAACATGTGAAGGTTTCAACCATGGCTTTACAGAAAGCTAAACGATTGGTTGAGTGTGGGCATGATGTTGTAATACTGCTTGATTCCATCACGCGTCTTGCCCGTGCACACAACACAGTGGCACCTGCAAGTGGAAAAGTATTGTCAGGAGGTGTGGAAGCCAATGCGATGCAAAAGCCCAAACAATTTTTTGGAGCAGCCAGGAAAATAGAAAACGGTGGGTCGCTAACGATTCTGGCAACCGCCTTGATTGATACCGGTTCGAAAATGGATGAGGTGATTTTTGAGGAGTTCAAAGGAACAGGTAATATGGAATTACAACTTGATAGAAGATTATCTAACCGGCGCGTATTTCCTGCCATTGACCTGGTCGCTTCTTCAACCCGCCGTGATGATTTATTGCTGGATAAAGAAGTGCTTCAGCGAATGAACCTTCTGCGTGTATTTCTAAGTGACATGAATGCGGAAGAAGCCATGAACGAACTTCTCAAACGCATGCGCGGTACAAAAGACAATGAGGAATTTTTAGCAAGTATGAACAGGTAATCGATTACCGGCAGGTTGAATGGCGGCTTAATTATTTGCCACCGCTACCGGTATAAAATATTTTTATATAAAATACGTTAATAAAACAGGCAAATAGTATTGCCTGTTTTTTTTGCACATAGCATGTGCGCTAATTATTAATTATTTATATGAAAAAAAT
>JBBJOD010000501.1:0-4151 GCA_037721715.1 Chitinophagaceae bacterium
TCCAACGGGTTATCCCGCGACTGTTCAATTTATCAAGAATGCCAGTTGGACAACTTGTGCCTGCTGCAGAGAGAAGTTAAACGCCAAGAAAAAACGCAAAGACGCAAAGGAAGAAAGCGGCTATATTTAAACCAACTTGTACATCTTGCCGGGTAATAACCTTATCACTCCCTGGAACTCGAGGTTTAGTATGGCCGCTGCCACACCGCTGCTACTCAGGTCAGACTTTATATTCAATTCATCAATAGCCATTGTTTCCTTTTCTTTCAAAATAGAAACAAGCTTTTTCTCATCATCGCTTAGTTCAAGAAAAAGGTCGCGCTGTGCTTTAAACGGTTTAGTTTCCGGGTGCTCCCATCCCATTATTTCTTTTAATTGCCGGGCATCTGTTAATAAAATCGCTTTGTTGGCCCTGATAAGGTGATTGCAGCCTGCGCTTTTGAGATCATTGGTTCTACCAGGAACGGCAAAAACATCCCGGTTATAGCTGTTTGCCATTTCCGCCGTAATCATGCTTCCCCCTTTACTACCTGTTTCAACTACTATGGTAGCATCGCTGATCCCTGCAACAATTCGGTTGCGTATGGGAAAGTTATGTTTGTCTGGTTTGGTTTGGCTCCTGAACTCTGTAAGGATTCCTCCTTCCTGCAGCATCTCTTTAGCAAGTGCCTTGTGCTGGGGCGGATACATGGTATCCAGGCCATGGCCTATAACGCCAACGGTAGGAATGTTGTTCCGTAAGGCTGTTTTATGTGCAATGGCATCAATTCCAAAAGCAAGGCCGCTGATAATAACGAGATCGGCGAGTTCAAGTTGTTTTATTAATTGCTCTGTAACATGTTTACCATAATCGGTATTCATCCGGGTACCGACGATTGCCAGCATCTTGGCACTGTTAAGGTTGGCAGTGCCGCGATAGTAGAACAAAGTAGGCGGATCGTAACAGTGTAGAAATCTTTTCGGGTAATTAGGATCGGTCAGGAATAAAGGTTGAATTTTAAACTTTTCGATAAATGTCATTTCTTCTTCTGCCCGCTTGAAATCGCGGTATGCTTTGATATGGTTTGCCCTTATCACTCCGATGCCCTCTATTTTTTCCAGTACATGCTTGTTCGCTTTGAATATAGAGGCAGCATCGCCGTATAGTTCAACCAGGGATTTGGCATGCACAGTTCCTATATTGGGAACCATTGTGAGCGCAATCTGGTATAATAAATCGTTGTCCATTGACGTGCCGGAAAGCCAAATGTAAGAAGCTGATACGAATGAAAAAGGGTGATGTTACCCTAATTGTCGGAGATGTAATAGTAGGAAGCTTATTGTAATAGGTGTCAAGCTATCAGCTGTGGTCGATAAACTACAGCAAAGATTTTTTGTAGATTTAATCAAATTGCACGCAGATTACAACACAATCGGCAAAAGTTGAAGGCTGATAGATGACAGCTAATAGCTCCTTATTTAATCGCGACCACTTTCAGTTCCGTTCTCCTGTTTCGTGCCCTCCCTTCTTCGGATTTGTTTTCTGACAATGGCTGTGAATCACCAAAACCTTTAAAAGTAAGACGTTTTGAATCAATTCCATTAGAAGCAAGATACTTGATCACCGCATGTGCTCGCTCGTTGGAAAGTGCCAGGTTGTCGGCCGGCCGGCCGATATTATCGGTATGTCCATTAATCTGGATGCGCAAAGCCGGATTTTCTTTAAGTAGCTGCACAACAGTTGCCAGCTCTACCTGTGAGGAAGGTTTTAATTCATATTTATTATTGTCGAAGAATATATTTTTTAGCACAACTACCGCGTTTGCTTCTATCGGTTGTAAAGGAATGTCAATATTGTAGGTAGAATCCGGGTTTCTCTGACTCAACGGAAAATTTTCAGAATAAAATAGATATCCTTTCCTGTTAACATTGAAGGCATAATCTTTTCCGACCGGTAAGGTAATAAGATAATTGCCTGTTTCATCGGTCTGCACTTTACTTACTGTTTCTTTTGTGGCAAGGTCTGTTAATTCTACTGCCGAAGGCAACCCTTTTGTTGTTTTCTTGTCCAACACTTTTCCTTTTACCCATAAGGTTTTTACCGGTCGAAGGTCACCACGCAATTCGAATGAGTAGAGATCGAGGCCCCCACGGCTATCGTTTCTATCGCTTGCATAATAGGCGGTTTTTCCATCGGCGGTAATAATCATGCTGCCTTCATTTTCGATAGTGTTTATCGGGTATCCTAAGTTCTGCACTTTGCTCCATGTACCTTTAGGTCCCTTACGTGCAAAAAAGAGGTCGTCACCACCGAATCCTATATGCCCGTTAGATGTAAAGTACAGGGTTTGATTGTCTGCATGAATGAATGGGCAGCTCTCATCGCCTGTTGTATTTACCTCCGGACCCATGTTTTCGGGTTCGCTCCATCGTCCGTTTGGCAGGCGATGGCTCACGTAGATATCTTTTCCACCAAATCCTTCCGGGCGGTTACTTGCAAAATAGAGATCTCTCTTGTCAGGTGATAAACTTGGTGCAGACTCCCATGCGTCGGTATTAAGGCGATTACCCATGTTTTCCGGAGAGCTCCATCCGCCGGAAGACAGCAGGTACGAAATGTAGAGATCGCAGCTGCCCAATCCTTCCGGAAAATTGCAGCCGGTAAAGATCAGCCATTGGCCATCCTGCGAAATGTTCTGTGCACCTTCGTTTTGGTTGGTATTGATCTTGCCATTGAGGGCACTTGATCCTTTCCAACCCGAAACGGTGCGGCTGGAGCCATAAAAGTCTTCATTAATATTACGAACCCGCCGGGTATAAATTAATTCTTTTCCGTCGATAGTAATGGTAGGGTAGTATTCAAGGTCTTTTGTATTGATGCTGTCGCCCAGGTTAAAAGGCTCAAATTTATAGCCGGTATTCGCATGAACCCTGGCATCGTTTACTGCAAATTCATAACTGCGTTTGCGGTATTCGCCTGCTTTCCTGCTTGTTTCATTGAGGTTGGTAATTGACAGAAAATCATTGATCGCAGCCAGTGCTTTCTCAAATTGACCATTTCCTGCCAGGTTGATGGAGTATGGAAGGTTGTAATCTTTAAAATATTCCGCATCTATGGACTTTGCTTTTTCATAGTTTGTAATAGCGGCCTGGTAATCTTTCAGTTCCCCGTTCATTCCAGCAATAGAAAGCCAGGCATCTTCGAAGGCCGGGTCAATTTTTACCGCATTCTGTAAGATGGCTATACTTTGTTTATAGTCACTATTCTCGGCCATTTCCAGGGCTTTTGAATATAGCTGGGCAGCTTTCTTATTTACCTTGGCCGGATTAAATTGTCCTTTTACAATAAATGTGCAGTTAAAAAATATAAATAAAACTATATAGAAATGCTTCATATCAAAATGCTATGCTTTAAAACGACAGTAAATAGTATTTATTGGATAACAACAGGGTCGGGCAGGGGTTCTATCCAATAACGCAGGGTTCTTAATTTAAGGAACATTTATGTATTTATGCAACTGAAGGCTTAGTTCCCAAATCGGGTTTTTTTTGATATAATCAACTATTAACGGTGTTATTAAAGCCGACTTGCTCCATTCCGGTTGCAGGTAAAGCTTACAGCCAGGAGAAACCTGGGAAGCATAGCTTTCGGCCCATGCAAAATCACTCTTGTTAAAAACCACCACTTTTAATTCGTTAGCGGCGGCCACCATTTCTGGCAGGGGGAACTTGAATTTTTTTGGCGACAGGCATATCCAGTCCCAATCTCCACTTAGGGGATGTGAGCCGGAAGTTTCAATATTAACAGTGAATCCTGCCTGGTGCAGCCTGTCTGTCAGCTCGCTACAATTGTGCATCAGGGGTTCGCCTCCTGTAACGACTGCCAGGCGACCAGGGTATTCCTGCGCTTCTGATACGATGTGGTGGAGTAGTCTTTGCGGGTGCCTGGAGGCATCCCAACTTTCTTTGACGTCGCACCACGCACACCCGACATCACAACCACCAAGGCGGATAAAATAGGCGGCCTTCCCCTGGTGGTATCCTTCACCTTGTAATGTGTAAAAAGCTTCCATCACTGGTAACGAAAGTGCAATAAGCTGGGTAGTTGCAAACATGGGGTTGCGAAGTTCGTAAAAAAAATCATTGTAGCCGTCACCAACCGGTTTTCAATT
>JBBJOD010000502.1:0-4109 GCA_037721715.1 Chitinophagaceae bacterium
CAGGTACAGGCCCAGGGGAATGCCACCTACCTGGCTTACCGCGAAAGCCATCTGTACAAAGCCCATTACCCTTCCTCTTTGCTGGAATGAAAACAGGTCAGTAATTATTGCCATAGATACAGAACCCATCACGCCACCGAACAGACCAGTAACGATACGGCCGAAAAGCAGCCAGTGATAAGTCGTTGAACGGGCACAGATCATTGTACCTGCTATAAAGCCAACATAGAAAAACAGCAACATTTTTTTGCGGTCGAATTTATCAGCAAAGCCGGCAGCCAGCAAACCGGATATTCCCGCACTAAAGGCATAAACAGACACCGCCGTAGCAAATTGCTGCGCATGTATCTGCATCGATTTCATCAACAGGTCGCCAAGTGGCGCCATCACCATAAAATCAAGAATGATCGTGAACTGTACGATGGCAAGCATGGCAATAATTCCTTTCTGGTATAAGGAGAATTGCGCCGTATCTTTTTCCATTTACTATTGTTATCAGGTAGACAAAAATGATCGAACAACCGCTACTTTAAACAAGTTTCGGTCACAAAATGTTTCACTGCATACTATCAAGGGCGTCGGAGAATTAATCCGGTAATTCCTCACAGACAAAACCCGCTTGCCTGACCATTTCGATAACGGTATGGGGTGCAAGGCTGTTGGTAACAACACGCAGAACTTTGTCGATATCCCAGTGATCAACGTTCCACCGCATTATTTGTGGGTGGTCGTCAAGGATGGGCCGGATGCTGTCCAGCGCTTCTTCAGATGCCAGGTTTGTTTTGAAGACAAGAATGTCATTTATTATTGTATTCATGATCATGCTTTATATGAACTTTCGTTCGCAATAAAATTTTCATGGTGTAAGGCCTTTTAATACCAGGTCGAGGGTCTTGTTCATAATCTTGTCAGTGAGGGCGAAATGGCCGCTTCCCGGTAAACTGGTTCCATCCATATGATATTTTACCAGCTGGTAAAGGGGCGCGTATGCCACACACCAGTAAATTTCCAGGGGCACATTGGCTAATTCTTTGCGTTTGATGGCATTGGTAACAAAAGTTCTCATCGCTACAATGAAGTCTTTTTTAAGAAAGAGCAACGTTTTATCCTGGTAAGGGGAGTGCCGCATTCTTTCCAGGAATTGCGCCTCTACCGGGTTTTGCAACCAGAAAGCGGCGCGGTTCTTCCATTGATTTTTTAGCCCCTCCCTGAAAGGCATGGAAGGATCAAATCCTTTCAAGGTCGCTTCCGTCATTCGTATCGTTTCTTCCTTACAAAGACTCAGTATCAGGTCTTCCCGGTCTTTATAATAAATATAAATGGTAGCTACAGACACCCCCGCTACCCTGGCAAGCTTGTGCATACTTAACCCATCAAAACCCGTAAGAACAATCAACTCCATCGCTTTTTTCCGGATTGCTTTTTCTTTACCTTCATCCCTTGGTCGCATCAAACAAAGGTAAATGAACAATCGTTTACTTAAAAACATTTTTGGGGTTTTTTTTTTGGTTGCGCAGGCAATCGCAAACTGGCGCAAGTGTTCCATCGGCGCAATTTCAGGCGTTCGTTCAATTTCCAGGAAAGTGGTTTCCACGACAATTGCGGATGAACAACTCATCTTCCCATACTTCCCGCTACAATAGTAACCTTCTAAAGCCGGCCACTTGTTTATCTGATTGAACCATTCGCTATTTTTAAATTCCTGTACCTATATTTATAAATAATTTCCATCTCTCTAAATTAAACCTACTGTTTAACCATGATGATCATCAACGAGTCACTGCAGCCATCAGCGCTTTCGTCGAAACTTGCAAGGTTCTGGCAGGTTTCA
This sequence comes from Chitinophagaceae bacterium, assembly GCA_037721715.1. Classification (GTDB taxonomy): domain Bacteria; phylum Bacteroidota; class Bacteroidia; order Chitinophagales; family Chitinophagaceae; genus JADCRZ01. The sequence continues at coordinate 1,832 of JBBJOD010000502.1, forward strand.
GGAGAAAAAATCCGGCAGATCGAAGCAGATTACGATCCTTCCAAAGGATCACCTGTATTTACTGTTCAAGGTAAATACACCACGCGCGGGTGGACGGAGTGGACGCAGGGTTTCCAGTACGGTTCTGCGATTCTTCAATATGATGCAGGCGGAGATAGTTTTTTCCTGGACATTGGCCGGCAAAAAACCCTCGAAACGATGGCGCCCCATATAAGTCATATTGGTGTGCATGATCATGGATTCAACAACGTAAGCACTTATGGCAACCTGTTACGCCTGATGAAAGAAGGAAAGACAGCGTACAACGAGTGGGAAGCAAATTTTTATATACTTGCGCTGAAAATTTCCGGTGCCGTTCAGGCCAGCCGCTGGACGACCACCAAGTACGGTGGGTTCATTCATTCCTTCAACGGTGCTCATTCCCTGTTTGTAGATACCATCCGGTCGGTGCGGGCCCTGGTTTTAAGCCATAGCCTGGGACATAACCTGCAGCAGGAAGGAGACGTACGCATTAACCTGCTTGAGAGAGCCTTACAACATATAAAAGCCACTGCTGACTATTCCATCTATTATGGGGAAGGACGAGACAGCTACGACACCTGGGGAAGAACGGCGCATGAGATCGTCTTTAATGTGAAAGATGGAAATTTCAGATGTCCCAATTCACAGCAGGGATATTCCGGTTTTACCACCTGGACCCGCGGCCTTGCGTGGGCCATGTGTGGCTTCGCTGAGCAACTTGAGTGGATGGCCAGCCGTAGCGATGCTGAGATGGAAGCCGCTGGTGGACGTAATAACGTTGAGGCATACATGCTGAAGGCAGCCAGGGCAACCTGCGATTTCTATATTTCCAATACCCCTACTGACGGAATACCCTATTGGGATACCGGCTCACCGGGTTTGTTAAACATAAAGGGTTACCTGGATCGCCCGGCAGACCCCTACAACCGTTTTGAACCGGTCGACAGCTCCGCCGCAGCAATTGGTTCACAGGGATTGATGCGCTTGGGCAAGTACCTGATCAACAAAGGGGATGCTGTGACGGGCAGAAGGTATTTTCAGGCAGGACTCACGGTGCTGGATGCCCTCTTCCAGGAACCCTACCTCAGTACAGATGCCAGTCATCAGGGGCTGCTATTACATTCCATCTATCACCGGCCTAACGGTTGGGATCATACGCCTCCCGGCAGTAGCATTCCAAACGGCGAATCGAGTATGTGGGGCGATTACCATGCCCGTGAAGTAGCCCTCTACCTGCAACGGATCATAAACAACGAAACCTATTATACATTTTTTAATGGCATCTGAATGAGTGCATCCCAACTGGCCGACTTTTCACGGCTGTGTGTACATACCGTTACTACCAAACCCTGGAGTATAGAGGAAGCAGCTAGTCAATACTCACGAGAAGGTATACAGGGGATAACTGTATGGCGCGATACGCTGGTTAAGCGTGACATAAGGGCAACCGGTCGTATGCTGAAAGACCACGGCCTTACTATCATATCCCTGTGCCGCGGTGGTTTTTTCCCGCACGGGAACGCCCCGGGAAGGCAGCTGGCAATAGACGACAACCGCCTGGCCATTGACCAAGCAGCGGCATTAGGAGCGCCTCTTGTTGTACTCGTTTGCGGGGCGGTACCCGGGCAGTCGCTGAGCAAATCGCGATTGCAGATAAGGGACGGAATAGCAGCCCTTATTCCGCATGCCGCAGCAGCAGGCGTCAAACTGGGCATCGAGCCGCTTCACCCTATGTACGCCGACGATCGGTCGGCCATCAATACGTTGGCGCAGGCCAATGACATGGCAGAGGAATTAGCTTCACCATGGGTGGGTGTTGCCGTAGATGTTTATCATCTCTGGTGGGATCCTGACCTGGAATCCCAAATTGCCCGCTGCGGGATGAACAAAAATCTGTATGCTTTTCATATTTGTGACTGGAAAACACCGACGACGAACCTGCTGCTTGACAGGGGCCTGATGGGCGAGGGTTGTATCAATATTAAGGAGATACGCGGCTGGGTAGAAAAAACGGGTTTTAACGGTTTCTGTGAAGTGGAGATTTTTTCCAAGAAATACTGGTCAGAGGATCAGTCTGTTTTTCTTAAGAAGATTAAACAGGCGTATCTTGACTGTTCGTGAGGAGGGGAGGGGGGAATGTTGGGTGATGAGTGATGTGTGATGAGTTGATAGAGATTAAAATTAAATAATTTAAAGCTGATAGCTCTTATATAACTGCTTGGGGTTCTGTGACAGTTTTAGTCATTTCATTTTTAAG
>JBBJOD010000503.1:0-4108 GCA_037721715.1 Chitinophagaceae bacterium
CCTTTCCGCCGATGAAACACTTGCGCCAGGGTTGCGCTTGCCGGCAAGAACTTCTGTTGCCTGGAAGGAATGCCTGGCGCAAGTGTTCCACCGGGCTTCACGCAGGTATGTTGAAATACCAACAATTGCCCGTTGGACAACTTGTGCCCGAAGGAGACCCACCAGACCCGACAGACCCACCAGACCCGACAGACCCACCAGACCCGACAGACCCGCCAGACCCGACAGCCTCAAGTCGTTCATCGGCCATCGCTTTAAAAACTAAAGGATTTACGAAATTATACCCGCCTCCTTTCCGCCGATGAAACACTTGCGCCAGGGTTGCGCTTGCCGGCAAGAACTTCTTAAAACAGTATTCCGAGTACAATTTTTGTATTACCTTCTACGCTGCAAAGTTGCTGCTTTGCTTGCGAAATGCAGGCACAGCTGCAACTGGCATTGCTTTAAGATCAACTTTAACTGGCTGAGCCCGCTGGAACACTTGCGCCAGGCACGTTGTTTTAAAAATATCTACTGAAACCTACTATCACCATAGAGTATTGTCCTAAATGCGGTTGGATGCTGCGTGCTGCTTACATGGCGCAGGAACTACTTACAACTTTTTCAGACGACCTGCACGGTGTATTGCTGCAGCCGTCTGAAACTTCAGGCACCTACAGTCTGTACCTGGATAAACAGTTGATTTTTGACCGAAAAGAAGCCGGTGGATTTCCTGAAATAAAAAATTTGAAGCAAAAAGTACGCGATATGGTAAACCCCGGTAAGAGCCTTGGCCATTCAGAAAGGAAGTGAGAGGCAGCTTTCATGAACTGCTTACAAATTAATGATCGTTTAACGGGAGATCTCTCTCCTGGAAATCCTTCCAGTTAATGTACGCTTCGCCCTTACGTTGCTCTACCATCGTAATGCAATCTTCCACAGGGCAGATCAGTTTGCATAAATTACAGCCTACGCATTCCTCCTCTTTGATAGTATATGTGTTGTAAGGAGTACCCTTATCCAGGTGAATAGACTGGTGAGAGGTATCTTCGCAGGCAATATAACACAAACCACAGTGTATGCATTTATCCTGGTTGATTTTTGCGACGATGTGGTAATTAATGTCAAGGTCTTCCCAATTTGTCAGCGTACGAACCGACATACCCTGGAAATCGTTTGTTGTAGCAAAACCTTTTTCATTCATCCAGTTATTCAGCCCATCACAAAGATCGTCAATAATTCGAAAACCATGTTTCATTACCTCGGTACATACCTGCACCGTAGTGGCGCCTAAAAGAATAAATTCCACAGCATCTTTCCAGGTACTGATTCCACCGATGCCTGACACCGGAACTTTTCGTGTTATGTTGTCCTGCGCTATTGTAGCCAGCATTTTTAATGCAATAGGTTTAACGGCCGGCCCGCAGTATCCTCCAAAAACAGATTTTCCTGCAACATACGGATTGGGAACAAAGGTATCCAGGTTAATACCGGTTATAGACTGAATCGTATTGATGAGAGACAATCCGTTGCTGCCTGCTTCCACTGCCGCACGACCGGAAGGAACAACAGAATGAACATTCGGGGTAAGTTTGGTAATCACTGGAATAGCGGCCACTTCCATCACCCATTCTACTACCATTCTTGCAATTTCAGGGTCCTGTCCAACAGCGGCTCCCATTCCCCGTTCTGTCATACCATGGGGGCAACCAAAATTCAGTTCAAGCCCATGGGCACCGGTATCTTCCACTTTCTTAATGAGTTCATGCCAGCTTTGCCGGCTATTATCAGCCATCAGAGACACAATCATGGCCCTGTCTGGAAACTCTTTGATGACCTCCCTTATTTCACGAAGGTTAAGCTCAAGTGGACGGTCAGAGATTAATTCGATGTTGTTGAAGCCCATCACCCGGCCTCCGTTGTAGTCTACCGCCGAATACCGGGACGATACGTTTTTTACCTGGGTGCCAAGTGTTTTCCAAACAATACCGCCCCATCCCGCTTCAAGTGCACGCAACACATTGTATTTCTTATCCGTTGGAGGGGCACTTGCCAGCCAGTATGGATTCGGGGAACGTATTCCTAAAAAGCTTGTACTTATATCGGCCATAAAAATTTAAACTTTATAGATCAATCATTCTGACGGTAAGGTAAAACGATAAAAATTAAGGTGTTCTAACCAGGTTCTATATACCTGAAATATATTGAAGAATACCTGTAGCACCTTCTTTACCTGCCTGCACGGCATCTACTACTTCTTTGCCCCCGTTTACACAGTCGCCACCTGCAAAAACACCTATGATATTTGTTTGCCCATTTGGACCTACCAGCATCCGGCCCTTATTATTTTCAAGCCGGTTTTCTTCTATGAAATTGGAATACGGAAGCTGCCCTGTTGCCTTAATTACCATATCAACATCCAATACAATAGTTTTTAAAGTGTCTTGCGGCGAGCGCCTGCCGCTGTTATCCGGCTCTCCCAATTCCATGACGCTGCAAACAAGCCGGTGCACTTTTCCTTCCACTCCAATTATTTCCAGAGGGGCCGCCAACCAGATAATATGGCAACCATCGAGTTTGGCAATATCCAGTTCTGCCTGTGTACAGGGCATTTCAGCTTCTGTTCGTCTATACACCAACGTTACTTCATCTGCCCCAAGGCGTTTGGCCTGGGTGGCAGCGTCGATAGCGGTCATGCCCATGCCAATCACGGCCACTTTATTGCCAACCTGCACTTTATTAAATCCTTCGCTCCTTATATTATAAATGAAATGCAATGCATTTACTACCCCTTCCATTTCTTCACCTGTTATGTTCAAGGGCCTTGCCAGTCCAACGCCGATACTTATGTAAACAGCATCAAATTCTTTTTGCATTTGAAGCAATGAAATGTTTTTTCCCAGTTCCCTGTTGTACTTTATGCTGATGCCACCGATGGAAAGAATAAAATCGACTTCATCTTCGCAGAACTGCGGCGTTACCTTATATGCCGCTATGCCGTATGTCATTAATCCACCACCTTTTGGTTCCTTTTCAAAAATGGTAACGTCTACCCCTTCGCGTGATAAAGCATGCGCACAGGAAAGGCCTGCCGGGCCCGCGCCAATAACCGCCACTTTCTTTCCTGTAGAAGGTTGGCGGTTGAATAGTTTCCATTTTTCTTCGATCGCCGGCTCCGTAGCATATCGCTGCAGCCTGGCAATTGATATTGGCTTTTCCTCCATCAGGTTAAAGACGCATGCGCCCTCGCATAATTTTTCCACCGGGCACACTTTCGCGCAACCTCCGCCCATAATGTTAGCCGAAAATATGGTGCTTGCCGAACCCCTGATGTTGTCAGTGGAAATTTGTTTGATAAATTTTGGCACATTGATGCTGGTCGGACAAAGCTTTGTGCAAGGCGCATCATAACAAAATATGCACCGGTTCGCTTCTACCAATGCAGCATCCCGCGATTCGAAGGGTGGATGAATATCGCTGAAATTGTGCTGGTATTGTTCTTCCGACAACCTGTTGTTTTCAATGGGCATCCCATCTAAATTTAAATTTTCAAGAACCAGTGCCTTCACCGTTCGCTATTACAGAGCCGTCAAAGCTCCATAAGTCTCCGGGCGACGATCGCGGTAAAACTGCCAGACACTTCGTACCTGCTCAATCATATCGAGATCAAAATCAGCAATTAGCAGTTCATCCTTGTCTTCCGAAGCGATGGTAAAGATTTCACCGCGTGGATTAACAAAATAAGATGAACCATAAAACCTTCCAAGGTTCCAGGGCTTTTCTTCACCTACCCTGTTAATGCAACCCATAAAGTATCCGTTTGCCGCCGCATGAGCCGGCTGTTCTAATTTCCAAAGGTATTGCGACAAACCGGCAACGGTTGCCGACGGGTTGTATACAATCTCTGCACCGTTAAGTCCCAGGCACCGGGCGCCATCCGGGAAATGCCTGTCATAACAGATATACACACCTATTTTAGCATAACGCGTCTGAAAAACAGGATAGCCGAGGTTACCTGGTTTGAAAAAAAATTTCTCCCAGAAACCAGATGTGTGTGGAATATGGTTTTTGCGGTATTTGCCCAGGTACGTACCATCCGCGTCGATCACGGCCGCCGTATTATACAAAA
>JBBJOD010000504.1:0-4100 GCA_037721715.1 Chitinophagaceae bacterium
TCTGGATATACGGGGTCGCCACAAGAGGTATCGGAAAAAATACCCTTAGCTACGGCTCCAGTAGTAACTCCGTCATTCAACAACAAGCACATCTGCACACCTGGCTAATGGCTTTTTCATATATTTGGTTAAACTTCTTTTATGGTATTTTCAGGTAAAACGGTGTTTATAACCGGTGGTAGCCGGGGCATTGGAAAATCGATCGCCCTGAAACTTGCCAGGGAAGGCGCCAACATTGTGATTGCCGCAAAAACAGTGGAACCAAATCCGAAGCTTGAAGGCACCATCTTTTCTGCTTCAGAAGAAATAGCCAAGGCGGGCAATGGAAAAGTATTGCCATTGCAGGTAGACATCCGTTTCGAAGAAAGCATTAACAACGCTGTAAGTGCCACTATTGAAATGTTTGGCGGAATAGACATCCTGGTAAACAATGCAAGTGCCATCGCTTTAACCAATACCGAACAAACCGAGGCAAAACGTTTTGATTTGATGCACAGTATAAATGTACGTGGAACATTCCTAATGAGTAAAGCCTGCATTCCCTATCTTAAAAAATCAGACAATCCTCACATCCTTAACTTGTCTCCTCCCATCAACCTTGATCCAGGCTGGTTTGCCAACCATCTTGCTTATACAATAAGCAAGTATGGAATGAGTATGGTAATACTTGGCCTGTCGAAGGAATTTGAAAAAGATCGAATTGCAGCAAATGCCCTGTGGCCAAAAACGACCATTGCCACGGCGGCTGTTCAAAATCTATTGGGGGGTGATTTCCTTATTCAAAAAAGCAGGATCCCTGATATTGTTGCCGATGCTGCATTCTATATACTACAAAAGCCTTCGGCCGAATGTACCGGGAATTTTTTTATTGACGAAGAAGTTTTAAAAGAAGCAGGGATAACGGACCTGGATAAATATGCAGTAAACCTGGAAAAGGAATTGATGCCTGATCTGTTTATGTAAAAAATTCTGACGCTATCTGACTATTTACAGTGTGAATCTATCCATAGTTTCAATTACAATAGATGCTTCCTCCCCGGAACAAGGATTAGGACCCTTTTCCTGGAAGTAACTTACTACTTTCTCTAGCATTGGTTGTTGCACATGCAGCGGATTAATAAACTTAAAACGCTCTTCCTTACCCTGCTTGTTAACGAGGCATTCACTACCAAAAAAAGAAAAGCTGATAATCCCTTCAGCGCCTACAATTTCACAATGATCCTGTGCCGCTTCTACCGGAACGGTAAAGCACCACAGCCCTTTAAAAATTATTTCGTTGTCAAACAAGATTTCTCCTGACACAATATCGTCTGCCTTGTAAAAACCACGCTGGTTAGCAGAGTAACCCGAGGCGCTTTTCGGAACGCCGAAATAATACAGCATCAGGTCAAGGTGGTGCGGCGCCAGGTCGTGAAACAACCCGCCACCTGAAATTGCCGGGTCTGTTCTCCAGTTTACCGCAGTTTTGGCAATGATGCCAGACTGAAAAGGTTGCAATACCTGGCAATTAACAAACAGTATTTTCCCAATTACACCCGATTCAAGCAATTCCCTTACCTTGATATATAACGGCAATGCACGCCTGTAGTGTGCCACAGTAAGTTTTATTCCTGTGCTGTTTGCCACTTCAACAATCCGTCGGCAGGACGTAGCTTGAAGTGCCATTGGTTTTTCCAGGTATACCGGCTTGCCGGCCTTTAACGCGGCCACGGCATACTCTTCGTGTGAAAGCGGTGGAGTAGCAACATATATCGCGTTAACATCAGGATCTTCGATTATACGGTAAGCATCATCGTACCATTTTGAAACACCATGCCGTTGTGCATAATCGGCCGCTTTTGCCGCATCCCTGCGCATTACTGCTACCAGGGAAGAGTTTTCGATTTTATTTAAAGCAGGTCCGCTCTTTATTTCAGTTACATCTCCACATCCAATAATCCCCCATCTGATAGCTTCCATAGTTAAATTTTAGGCGGTTGACTTTACCGGATCGTAACAGCTGGCTTTTATCTATTGGTCTTCCAGCTTATCGGTATCCTCTACAAATTTTTCAGGCCTCATTTGCGGAAATAGCAGGACGTCCTGGATAGATGACTGGTTGGTTAAAAGCATACACAACCGGTCTATACCAAAACCGATGCCTGAAGTCGGAGGCATGCCATATTCAAGTGCCCTCAAAAAATCATAATCGATATACATTGCTTCGTCGTCTCCTCTCTCCATCAGTTTAACCTGCTCTTCAAAGCGTTCCCGCTGCTCTATCGGATCGTTCAATTCAGTATAAGCATTGGCTATTTCTTTGCCATTAATGATGAGTTCAAAGCGTTCAACCACACCGGGTATGCTCCGGTGCTTCTTTGTTAATGGGCTCATTTCAACAGGATAGTCTATGATAAAAGTTGGTTGAACGAAATGGGACTCGCATTTCGCACCAAAAATCTCATCGATCATCTTGCCCTTACCCATGCTGCTGTCAACATGAATGTTCAATTGATTACAGGCTTCCTTAAGCTGTTCTTCGCCCATGCCCGAAATATCGATTCCGGTATGTTCTTCAATGGCAGCATACATAGTAACGCGGCGGTAAGGCGCCTGGAAATCAATTTCATTGTTACCCACAAACACTTTTGACGTTCCGTTAGTGGCAATGGCTGTTGTTTCAAGCAGGTTCTCGGTGGTCTCCATCATCCATAAATAGTCTTTATAGGCCACGTAGAATTCAAGTATCGTAAATTCGGGGTTGTGCGTCCTGTCCATGCCTTCGTTGCGAAAATTCCGGCTGAATTCGTATACCCAGTCAAATCCACCCACAATCAACCTTTTCAGGTATAATTCATTGGCAATGCGTAAATAAAATGATGAATCCAGCGCATTGTGGTGGGTAATGAATGGCTTAGCCGCTGCACCACCGGGAATAGTTTGCAATACGGGAGTATCTACTTCCAATGCACCCGCAGCGTTTAAAAATTCACGCAATGCATTCATCATTTTTGTGCGCTTGATAAAAGTTTCTTTTACCTGCGGGTTAACAATGAGGTCTGCATAACGCTGCCTGTATCTAAATTCCGGATCTGTTACCTCGTCGAATGTTTCACCATCCTTTTCCCTCACAACAGGCAGTGGCTTTAAGGATTTAGTGAGCAGTTGGAGTTCAGAAACATGAATGGATGTTTCACCGGTTTTTGTCGTAAACACGTAACCCTTCACGCCAATGATGTCGCCAAGGTCAATCAGGTGTTTCCATACTTTATCATACAAGGTTTTATCATCACCGGTACATATTTCATCCCGTTTTATATAGAGCTGAACTTTCCCGCTCGAGTCCTGGAGAACCGCAAAACTGGCTTTACCCATATCACGAATGCTCATAAGCCGCCCGGCAATACATATTCTAGCGAAATCAGCTTTATTTTCTTCCCCTTTATAATTGTTTTTTATATAGGCAGCGCTTGTATTAACCGGGTACAATGAACCGGGATAAGCATCGATGCCGATTTTATTTAATTCTGAGAGTTTTTCCCTTCTGATGATCTCCTGTTCAGATAAATGAGGATGGGTCATTACTTATGCTAATGGTCTTTAATGTATTGAAATTAAGTATGCAAAGGTAGTTGTAGACTGGCAGAAGAACAAAGCTGCGATGTGATAAATAAAATTCTGCTTATGAGTAAGGATATATTAAGCATAGCTTTTATAGAGCAGTAGATCTTTGTTTCGTAATTTCCCTTCAAATATTGCTTTTATATGAAACATTCTCAAATCACGGGAATTGGCATGTATGTTCCTGGTAATGTATTTACAAACAAGGATATGATGAAATACATGGATACTACGGACGAATGGATCCAGGAAAGAACCGGTATCAGGGAAAGACGTTTTGCCAACCGCGAGCATGAAACAACTGCTACCATGGCAATTGAAGCATCTAAAATAGCTATTGAGAGGGCCGGGCTTACTCCGCAGGATATTGATTTCATTGTCTTTGCCACACTTAGCCCGGACTATTATTTTCCTGGGTGCGGCGTACTGGTTCAAAGAGCTCTTAAAATGAAAGAAGTGGCTGCACTGGATGTGCGAAACCAATGCAGTGGGTTTGTATA
>JBBJOD010000505.1:0-4076 GCA_037721715.1 Chitinophagaceae bacterium
TATGCGCTTGGCTTAGCTCCTCCGAAGACATTGCGTGACCGATGCATTTTTGTTTTGCAGGTGAAGTGGGACTAAGCGGTGAGATTCGGGCAGTTAACCGCATTGAACAACGCATAGCCGAAGCAGAAAAACTTGGCTTCGAAAAAATCATCGTATCGAAGTATAACCAGAAGGGGTTAGCTAAGCAAAAATACAATATCGAATTGATAATGGTGGGAAAAGTGGAAGAAGTATATCAGTTATTATTTTGAGTAGCGATTTGCTATTGGCTGCCGGCCGTTAGCAATCAGCAGTCAGCACAGTGTTTCTTTAGTGCCTCCCTGCCTCGGTAATTTACTGCCGGTTACGCTTAAATAAATTTTTGTAACACTTGTTGCTGTTTACCTTCTTTAATCGATATTTTAAGCCGCATTGTAAATCCAACTGCCATGCAGAACCTGAAGCATTTCATTCAAGACTTTAGCCATCTATTCTTTCCACATATCTGCATAGGATGTGGAACTGACATTATCGGTCAAGCAGCCCTGTTGTGTTTTCACTGCATTAACCGCCTTCCGGTTACAAATTTTAACTACGAAACCGGGAACCAGGTGGAGAAATTATTTTATGGGAGATTACCTGTAATACATGCAGGCAGTTACTGCTATTTTTCAAAAGACTCGCTGGTTCAGCGTATTCTCCACCAGCTCAAATACAGGGGTAACAAGGAATTGGGATTTTTTATTGGAAGAATGATGGGAGACTGGTTGATGCAATCCCGGCGATTTGATGATATCGATGCCCTGGTTCCCCTTCCGTTGTATGCTTCGAGAGAAAAAAGAAGGGGTTATAACCAGGCGGCAATTTTGTGCGATGGCATTGCCTCCTCGATAAAAATTCCTGTTTTGTCAAATGCCGTAACACGTGTCAGCGCAACTGAAACACAAACCCATAAGAACCGAATAGAAAGATGGCATAATATGGAGGGACGCTTTAGGCTGCAAAATAGCGAAGCCTTAAAAAACAAGCATGTATTATTGGTTGATGATGTTATTACAACCGGAGCTACCCTTGAAGCATGCGGGCAGGAACTAATCATGGCTGCCAACACGCAGGTAAGTATCTTAACGTTTGCATATACTGTTTAGATGATTTAAATTTTGCCAATGCCGGATCCCGCGTGCCCGCCTCTCATAAACTCTCCTACTTCTTTCCTATTTTTGATTATTCATGAAACCTATTGCCATCCTGCTGTTATTAGTTTTTACTTCAAGCATCCTTTCCTGCAGCAAGCAAAAACTTATATCAAGCAGGAATGCGCGGGTATCTGTCTCATCCGATACCCTTCGATTCGATACCATATTTACTTCAACAGGTTCTGTGACGCAGCTCTTTAAGATCAAAAATGAAAACGATCAGCGACTAAATATCAGCAATGTCACTCTAATGGGCGGAGCCCTGTCGCCGTTTCACATGAATGTTGACGGCATACCAGGAACAGAGGCAAAGAACATCGAAATAGAAGCCAACGATAGTATCTATGTATTTGTGTCGGTTACATTAAGCGCGGGTAACGCCAGCCTGCCCTTTATTGTTCAGGATAGCATACAAATTGGATTCAATGGCAATAAAAAATATGTTCAGTTAGAGACCTGGGGACAAAATGCAAACTTTCTGCGTTCGCGAGTTATCTCAGGCGCTGTCACCTGGACGAATGACCGGCCCTACGTTATTATCGGGGGACTGCTGATAGACAAAAATGCAGTATTAACAATAGACAAAGGATGCAGAATATACTGTCATGCGGACTCGCCCATTATTGTGGACGGCACCTTACAGGTAAATGGAGAACGTTTTGATAGTACGCGGGTCTATTTCAGAGGCGATCGGCTTGATGAGCCTTACAGAAATTACCCGGCCGCCTGGCCTGGGATTTTTTTTCGGCCTGGCAGCAGGGATAACATTTTAAATTATGCCGTCATTCAAAATGCTTACCAGGCCCTTGTAACGGAGCAACCAGCTGATAATGCGAAACCGAAGCTTATGCTAAATCAGTGCAGGGTTGATAATGCCTATGATGCCGGCATCCTGGCTATCCAGTCATCAGTTGTAGCAAATAACTGCCTGCTTAGCAATTGCGGAAAGAACATACAGCTGGTTTATGGTGGAGACTACCGGTTCAGCCATTGTACGGTGGCCTCCTACTCAAGCAGTCTTCTTTCACACAGGGAGCCTGTACTTGGGATAAGTAATCATTCAAAAACAAATGATGTGCTAGTTACTGCTGGCATTTCAGCGTTTTTCAAAAATTGTATATTCTGGAGCGAAGGTGGCATCGTTGAAGACGAGGTAGTAGTTTCCAGGCAGGGAAACACCCCATTTTCTGTTGATTTTCAAAACTGTCTTTGGAAGGTCAAAACGGTTCCTTTACATGTTGTTTCTTCAGGTATGATCAATAACACAGATCCGGGTTTTGACAGCGTCAGTGTTGAGAAGCACTATTTTGACTTTAGGTTAAAAATAAACTCGCCTGTTTTAAATAAAGGATTGAATACGGCCCTTGTAATTGACCTGGACGGAAAACCAAGATCCGTAAATCTTCCCGACCTTGGGGCGTATGAAAGGCAGTAAGGGTGGATGGGGAATGGCAAATGGAGTTAGATAGTGAAGTCCCCTAACCAGTTGCTTTGAAACTTCCTAAAATCGTATTCAAACATTTTCGCTTATATTTGTTATTATAGTATCATTAAAATAAAACTTCCCGGTATGTTACGACTTGCATTTCTTTCATTATTTTTCACGGCAGCCATTTCAATTTATGATTTTAAGGTATCAGGCCTGGATGGTCAATCTATCAACCTTTCGAAGTATAAAGGAAAAAAGATTTTGATAGTAAACACTGCGTCGAAGTGTGGTTTTACCCCGCAGTATGCTGAGCTTCAAAAGCTTCATGATACCTACAAAGGCAAAGTGGTTGTTCTTGGCTTTCCTGCTAACAACTTCAAACAACAAGATCCGGGAACAAATGCCGAGATCCAGGAATTCTGTAAAAAGAACTACGGAGTAACGTTTCCGATGTCTGAAAAAGTTTCTGTGAAAGGCGACGATATCAATCCCTTGTTCAAATACCTGGTAGATGAAGCGAAGAAGATGGGTGTCGAAGATCCAATCAAGTGGAATTTCACTAAATTCCTGGTAGATGAAAAAGGGAAACTGGTAGCGGTATTCCCAAGTAAAGTGAGTCCTACAAGCGAAGAGGTAACTAAATACTTAAATTAATATATCCACATCCGGATGATAAAAAGCGATGATTTTTCATCGCTTTTTTTTATCCGCTTATTATCTTAGCAGCTGAATGCAGTTTAAAGATATTATAGGCCAGAGACCCATTCACAGGCACCTCGCTGACCTGGTACAAAATAACCGTTTAAGTCATGCATTGCTGTTCCTGGGCAAAGAAGGGAATGGTTCATTAGCCACCGCATTAGCGTTCTCACAATTTGTTGTTTGTGAAACAATAAATGGAAAACATACCGCAAAGTCGGAGCCTTCCCTCTTTGAATCGCCTTCTGGCGTGCAACGGCAGCCTGCAAACAATCACAATACTGAGTTTATCCATAATGCCGAACCAGGATCTGTTTCCCTGGAACAAACTCCCGACTCTTGTGGAAAATGCAGTGCCTGTATTAAAGCGCAACAGTTCGTTCATCCGGATATACATTTTTCGTACCCCGTAATAACACAGAAAAATAGTAAGACGGTAGATAAGCCCAAGAGCGTCGATTTTATCCAGGAATGGAGAGAGTTTCTAAAGATACATCCTTATGGAAACGCATATGATTGGCTACAATTTTTAGGTGCAGAAAATAAACAGGGTAATATAACGGCTCATGAATGTGGTGACATTATTCGCAAACTTTCACTTAAGAGTTTTGAAAGCGAGTTTAAGATATTAATCATGTGGATGCCGGAGTACCTGGGCAATGAAGGAAATAAATTGCTAAAGCTTATTGAAGAGCCGCCCTCAAACACCCTGTTTATCTTTGTTGCGGAAAATGAATTGCTTGTGTTGCCAACCATCTTATCGCGGTGCCAGC
>JBBJOD010000049.1:0-14779 GCA_037721715.1 Chitinophagaceae bacterium
GTGCTATACGAATTGCATGATAGGTGGCTTCAGATCCAGTAGTAGTGACTTCGATTTTTTCTACAGAAGGCACACATTGGCAAAACAACTGCGCCAATTCGCCTTCCAGCTCCGTAGGACCCGCACCCATAAGGAGAGACTGGTTATCTATCGACTCGCGCACTGCCCTGTTTACATCGGGATCATTGTGACCAAGGAACGCCGCCGCGAACCCTGACTGGTAGTCAATATATTCATTGCCTTCCAGGTCCCAGACACGACTTCCCATACCCCTTGAAAAACAGATATTCGGATCAGATTTACGATTGAGTGAAACCACACCTCCCGGGATAAATGCTTCATTGGTTTTCAAAAGCTCCTGAGACTTTGGCCAATTGTTCATGCGAAAACTTTTATGGTGATGATTTAAGTTGTTTGATCCGCAGTGATAGCGTAAAGCTAACAAACCAGTAATAAGGAATCATGCTGATTCGCCGGTTGACAAAGTCCTTCAATTTACAGCGGCTACAATGCATTATGTAGCAATTAGGCACCTTTACTTTTGTCAAAACTGGGGATCTTCATGTACTCGCCATTTTTGAGTGCAGATTGATGCGCTACTATACCTGGTGCGGTATAAGCAAGGGCCTCATATATATCTACAAGCGGCTTTCTACTATTTACCAGTGAATTTATGAATTCGTGTGTGATAAACGTATGTGAGCCTTCGTGCCCGCTATTATGTCGTAATGGTTCCGGTAACATATCCGTATTCCACCATAATGTTTCAGGGTATTTTTCAACGAGATTCCTGGTATGCTGAAAACCGGCGTCGTCCTTGCCGATTGCATCAGCAACTTTTACAACGGAAAAATCTTTGCTGCCCACCTGCGGATAATAAAAACTCATCTTATCCCCTCTCCATTCACCGCGTTCGGCCTCTACAAGCGCTCCCTTCCAGTTAACTTCAACTCTAAATGGATTTCCCTTATTTGTTTTGAAGAAGGCCGATTCGTTCCAGAAAGGATTATTGTATCGATTCTTTTTTAAAATAGGATGATCGTCTCCCCAGCCCAAAGCGCTTACATTCGTTAATCTTTCTCCCGTCACTGCAATCAAGAAAGCTGTGCAATGTGTAGGATAATTCATGGGAGGCAGCCCGTGCCGCCACGTTTCTTTTCCATCTTCGAAAAACAACACGTCTAAGCCTGGGTGGTTATATTCCGCAGCTGAACTGAAAATATTCCCAAATTTACCCTCCTTGAAAAGTTTTTTGACGGATATGAGCCCTTGCCGGAAAGCTGTCGTTTCTGCCATCATATAGGTAAGTCCGGTACGTTGCACTGTATTTCTCATTTGATCACATTCTTCCAGGGTCATAGCGGCAGGAACGGCACAAAGAACGTGTTTACCAGCCTTTAGTGATGCAATTACATGCCTGGCATGGTCCGGTGCAGGTGTCGCAAGAAACACTGCCTCTATTTTCGGATCAAGAAGCAATTTTTCAAGCGATTCGTAACTCTTGGCGCACTTGTACACTTTCATCAATTTTTCCCGTCTTTCCGGCCTGAGATCACTTACTGCTTCAACAACACAATTCGGATGCTCGTGAAAATAAAAGCCCGATCCAAAATTACCACCGATAATACCGATGTGAATTTTGCGATCAGCTGAAAGATCTCTTGCAGCTGCAAATCGGGGGGATAGCGCAAAAGCAGCTGTACCCATTCCTGCCATTCCAATAAATTTTCGGCGATTAAAAGATTGACTCATCTTAACTATTTTATTTAATTAAAGTGCTGGTTCCAGGGTAAATCATTTCCAAGTACCCGAATGTCTTGTTAAAATCCTGCTCGGCGGAGGCAATTAAATAGCCCACCGCGGCAATTTTCAATAACCGGTATTTTGTTTTAAAAGCTTCACCCCATCCTTGGTACTCAAATCTATCTGTACCTGGGGAATAGGATACAATTCGTTTTTGCCTTTCGTAAATTTTGCACCTACCATATAAGTAAAATTGTAACCAGGAATGGTAGTTTCATGTTGTATATAGTTGTTTAAGAGATTGGCCATGTAACCTGTTCCGTTGTCATAACGCTGAAGATCAAAGAAGCGATGGTTTTCCATTGCCAGTTCAAGCTTCCGCTCAAAACGTACGGCCTCGCGGGCGAAGTCCTTGCCAGACTGGGCAAACTGCCCTGTGTATAGTCCCATCTTGTAATTAGCCGCCGGTGTTGTTGAAAATCCTTTCAATGGGCTGGAATTGTCGATGTAAGTATACACCCAACTCTTTGGATTAGCTGACCTTGCTCTAACCTGGTTGACATAGGTTTCGGCTTTGGCTAAACTACCCACCTCAACTTCTACTTCAGCCGCCCATAACAATACATCTGCAAACCGAATCATTACATAGTTAACGGCAGCACTTGAAAATTGCCTGCTGTTGGGTTCTGCTTGAGGATTCGCATTTTTGATATGCAGGTAGGGCCCGGCCACGCTTTGTTGCCTTACCCATGCCTGCCCTGGCATGATACCCCAGTCCAGCAATGGAATACCTCTGCGGCCAACCGTCCAGTCTAAACGTGAATCTAACGCGCCTGTATAGGGTGTAAAAGCAGCGGAAGACGGAAGGCCCTGGTCATTCGTTATGTTTGACTGATTAAAAGTAGCGATCAGAGGGAGGCCTGTAACCGCATCCGTCTTAAAAGAGTTCACGAGGCTGAAAGAAGGCTGGTAAAAACCAAAGGTTGGGTAAGGTCCTCCATAAGGCCCTGCATAACCTTCTCCGTTGGCTACATTACCGTTCGCCCCGCCTGCACCATCATTAACAGACATCTGAACGGCAAAAACAGATTCGGCATTATTTTTTTTAGAGGGCACCCAGTTATCATGATAATTTTCCAGCAGCGCATATTTTTTACCGTTAGTAGTAACTCCACTTGCAATAATATCATCCAACAAAGGCTTTGCTTCAGTGAACTTCTGTTGAAAAAGGTAAGTCTTTACCAGGAATGCCTTGGCTGCCCAGCTATTTGCCCTACCGGCCTCTGGCTTGGTAGCTGTTAAATTTGCTATTGCGAATTTTAAGTCGGACTCTATTTTGGGCCATATCGGCGCTTCATTTCCAATATTATAATTCCCGCTTGCGAAGTTTACCGATTCATCTACATAGGGAATATTCCTCCACATGATCGCGGCTTCAAAGTGGTAAAGCCCACGCAGAAAGGTAGCCTCTGCTTTTATTTGTGTCAATTGCTCCGGCGTTATCGATTCCTTTGGAATTTTAGGAAGAATACGCAGTACGTCATTCGCGCGTTGAATGGCAGAATAAAAGAATCTCCATTTATCATTAAGCGGAAAAAGGGTAGCGTCCAAAGTGTAGTTTTCAAACGCAGGCACCGGCTGAAGCGCTCCGGCTTCAGTACCTGTATGGGCATCATCGGAAGCCACACCGCCAAAAATCCATTTACCGGAAGGCCAGCCGCCACCAGCACTACCGCCGTTATCCAGTAGAGAATAAGCTCCAATTAACAGTGCATCGGCGCCTGCCTTCGTTGCCAGGATATTTTCACTGGTAGAACCAATGGCCTGCCTTTCGAGAAATTCTTTCTTGCAGGAAAAAATCATTGTCAATGAAAGAATGCAGATTAACTTTTTCATAATTTTTTATTTAGGATTACCAAGGGCTAAAATGAGAAGTTAAGTCCAACAAGCAGGTTCTTTTGATTATTGGGGTAATTTCCGTAATCAATTCCAAAGCTTGAACTACCTCCACCTAATTCAGGATCCAACCCGGAATATTTTGAAATGGTAAACAGGTTAGCCGCCTGAAAGTAAACTCGTAATCTACTCATCCCGAACCTTCTCAATATGTTTTGATTCAGCGTATATCCCAGTATCAAAGACCTCATTCTCAGGTATGAGCCGTCTTCCACAAAAAATGTATTCAACACGCCCGAGGTGCTGAAATTATTGGCACTTTCTACTTTTGGAATATTTGTCCCAGTATTTTCGGGCGTCCACGCGTTTAACAGGTCCTTGCTTTTACCACCTACGTATGTACCAAAGAAGTGTGTATTCACCCTTAATGCATTAACAATTTCGTTACCTTGTGAACCGTAGAGAATCGTGGAAAAGTCAAAGCTTTTGTAATTGACGCCAATATTTATACCGTAGGTAAAGTCAGGATTGGGACTGCCCAGGAAGCGGCGGTCTTCAGTACTGATTTTATTATCCCCATTTACATCCTTATACCTGAATCGGCCAGGAGCTGCACCGGTCTGGGTGGGTGACTTTGACACTTCAGCAGCATCTTTAAACAAACCTGCTACTTCGTATCCAAAGAATGAGCTTACGGCATGGCCTTCCTGGTTTCTTACCAGGTTTCCCAGTTGCTGCTGACTTCCTGCATCGAAGTAACCGGGCCCCGGTATATCTACCACTGTATTTTTGTAGGTAGTGATATTTGCACTGATGAAGAAACTTAGATCACTTTTTAAGTTCTGGCGGTAACCAGCCGAAATGTCGAGGCCCGTATTTTTTATATCGCCGATATTTACTGTAGGTGGCGCTGCTCCGCCTGCAAGTGCCGGTAGGGGCTGTGGAAATAATAAGCCGTTAATAGATTTCTGGAAGTATTCGACAGAAAAATTTATCCTGTTGTCTAAGACAGTAGCATCAACCCCAAAATTAGAAATTACGTTCTTCTCCCAGCTCGTTTGCGGGTTACCGTTTGTAGTTTGAAAAAAACCTTGCTGGATACTATTGCTGGTTCCTGCAATATCATAGTACGCATTGGTAAAGTTACCGCCGAACAGGGTAAAGCCGTTTGCAGGATTTACGTTGTTATCGGAACCTAGAATTCCATAGCTTCCCCTGAACTTTAAATCATTCAACCATGTTAGGTTCTTCATGAAATTTTCATTGGTTATGCGCCAACCTGCTGAGAAAGAAGGAAATGTTCCATACCTCATTTCAGATCCAAACTTAGAAGAGCCATCCCGACGCACAGTGAGTCCCAGCAGGTATTTATCATTGTAGGCATAATCAAGTCGGCCAAAAAGAGAGAACAGTGTATTTAAATAGGCATTGCTGTAGTTGGTTACGTTGGAAGTTCCATTGTTAAGGATCAGGTAATCAAAATCGGTAGAGAAAAATCCCTGGGAGCTTCCGCCAACACTTCTGCCGTAATATTTGATCGCTTCAGACCCTATTAATGCGTTTACCGAGTGTTTGCCCAAAACATTTTTATAAGTAAGGGTGTTTGTCCAGATGGAAGTGCCGTTGTAACTGGCATTTTCGTTATAGCTGTTTGGATTATTAAAGCCTTGCTTATCGTTATAGGCAGTAAAATTGAAGTTCTGGGTATAACCGTTTCCTACAGTGCCTCCCAGACTTGTGCGTGCTGTAAAATGTTGCAAGAAGTCGAGTTCCGCATATACATTGCCGTTTATGTCCCAGTTGTTGGCCCTGTTATTATACCTCCGGTACTGGGTGGCTACCGGGTTGGCATCACTACCAAGTTCAGGACCTGCAAAGGTGCCTCCAAAGTTTCCCCTGATATCATAAACAGGTACTATTGGCATCATCTTATACAGGTTTGCCATCGGGCTAAATTCGCCCTGGTTACTGAAGCCTGGATTTTGCTTGTAAAAGAAGTAAGCATTTTCTCCTACCCGTATGTTCTTGCCGAGTTTATAGGATGTATTGATTCGTGCTGAGTAACGCTTTAATGACGATTCTAGAACTGAACCCTGCTGATCTAAATACCCCAGTGAAAAAAGGTAATTCGATCTGTCTGTACCGCCGCTGGCGGTAATATTGTGGTTGGTCATAGGAGCCCTCTTGAACATAGCATGGTACCAGTCTGTTCCGG
This sequence comes from Chitinophagaceae bacterium, assembly GCA_037721715.1. GTDB lineage: Bacteria > Bacteroidota > Bacteroidia > Chitinophagales > Chitinophagaceae > JADCRZ01. The sequence goes on from JBBJOD010000049.1 coordinate 5,855, forward strand.
TTTTGTTCACCTCCTGGATCAGGTAATTATTAGCGGAGTTCTTCGGGTCAAGGTTATATTTTGCGGGGTCAACTCTCGGATCACCTGCCATTGCAGTACCGGCACCTCCAGGGCCTGCATAAACAAAATCAGGCAACCCGTTAGCAAACAGCGTGGTAGCGGGAAATGCTAATTTAGACAGCCTGGCGAAATCTACAGAATTTAACTGGTTAAGTGGATCACCTGGTTGCGGAAGTTGAAGCCCGTAGTACCCGTCGTAGGTAAATGTAGGCGCTCCTGACTTTCCCTTTTTCGTTGTAACAATTATTACCCCATTCGACCCTCTTACACCATAGATCGCTGCTGCTCCTGCGTCTTTTAGCACCTGGATAGATTCTACATCATCCGCACTTACATTATTCAGATCGGCCTGTATACCGTCGATCAATACAAGAGGCTGTGTATCTCCAAAGGAAGTTACCCCGCGTATCAGTATCTTACTTGCAGCCCCCGGTACCCCTGAACTTATTACGTTTACTCCGGAAGCCTGTCCCTGAAGGGCCTGCATGGCAGAACCCGAAGGAACAGATTTCAGTGCTTTAACGTCTACAACAGCCACCGAACCGGTTATGTCTCTTTTCCTTTGAGCCGAATACCCTGTAACCACCACTTCATTCAAAGACTGATTACTATGAACCATTTCAACGTTTACCACCACCCGCCCGTTCAACGGCATCTCCAACGTTGTAAAACTCACAGAAGAAAACACCAGGGTGCCCGCCAGGGAGGGTATCGCTAATGAGTATCCGCCATCTTCGTTTGTTACATTCGTTATTGTTGTGCCTTTGAGAGAGACGCTCACCCCCTGTAGAGGTTGGCCCACTTCATCTGTAACTGAACCTGTAACGGTTGACTGAGCAGTAACGGCAAGAGAAAATAAAGTAAATAAAAGCGACAAGATACAAACTTGCCTTTTCTGACGCAATTTCTGATGTGTGCATTTTTCTAACCAGCAGTCATGCACTTTTTTGGTAAGGGAGATCATACATGTTGATTTATTATATAAATGATTACTTGGAGGGCTGGTGATGCCCGGCAGCCTGGGTTTGCAACAGTATCAATGCATGGTAAATGTAGAACTACTCACTAAGAGTTAATTGACCTCATTTGTCCAATGTTTAAGCTATTTTAACCATATCAACGCTTAATTATTGGCAAACGGATTATAACACAGTAAAATGGCATAAGGCGTAATAATGCTAAAAAGAGTATTATATACGTGTCGCGAGATGAAAGTGGTTGAAGAAATTACCAGTTTATTGATTAGTTAGAAATTTAGATCTGTATTCAGAAGGCGTGATTCCTTTAAAGTGTTTGAAATTTTCGTTGAAACTTGAAAAATTATTGAAGCCGCATTCATAACAGACAGAAGAAATATCAAGGTTTCCGTCGATTAGTAACTGGCACGCATAACCGATACGTATCTCGTTTACGAAATAGGTAAACGTTTTATTCGTTTTACTTTTAAAATACTTGCAAAATGCCGGAGGGGTCATAAACGCAATAGCAGCGATATCATCCAACATTATTTTGTTTGTGAAATTTTCCATCACGTATTTATATACGCTATGGATTTTTTTTATGTTGTGTTCGTCGTAAGTATTGGAGTAACCCTGGCTTGCCAGGCAACTATAATCCCCTGACCTTGATATGGTGTCGAGTATCTGTATCAAAATGATAAATGATTGTAACCCGTCGGCATTCCTGAGTGATAGAAGAAGATTCATAACAACCTGGTGAGTGTTATGTAACAATTTGATCCCCCTTTTAAGTTCGTTCAGTAAGGCTTTCATGGGAGCGAAATCTTTCGAGTTCAAATGCGCGTCCGTTATCCAGTCGGGCTGAAAATAGACTACGATAGCATGAACCCTGGTGCTGGTTGCCTTTTCGTGGTATTTTCTATCTGAATAAGACGCATGGGGAAGATTAGGAGCCAGCAAAGTTAAATCGCCGTCACAAAAGTTTTCAATGCTATCACCGACGATTCTTCTGCCGCTACCTTTTATGATCAGGGCTATTTCAAAGGCATTGTGAAAGTGGAACTGGTCAACCAGGTATCTCGCTTTTACCTCCTTTATGTAAATAGAATTTCTAAGTGAAGATTTGACATCAAATAATAACGGTTTCATCTTTTTACAGTTAGGCAACCCTTAATAAGCCATCACACCTCATTTTTACGAAGATATCATATCACTATTATCTAACAAAATGACCGAAGATAGCTTGAAAGGTGGCCCGGGAATTACGTGTAAGTTTCTTAACTATATTCCAATGAACTTCATATATACTTTTAGGAATTCCATCGCAGGTTAAGATCCACTTTTTACCCTTACATGTTCAATGGTCAAGGCTGAAAGGGAAATTTTGCCTGTATAAAAACTTTCTATTTCATTCGCGAGGCATTGCCAGCGGAGTTCAAACTCTTCCGGTGCATTTTGAATAAGGAACCATTAAATGATACCACCCAGGCTCCGTAGCGGGAGCGTGATAATATAACTTTCATGTACTTTATTAAATGGTATAATGGAAAACGGACGAGGTGGAATATCATTGGTTTGAAATTTGTATCAGCCTGGTTCTTCGTTATTGTGCTTTAATTCTTTAAGCCTTGTTAACATCTCGTCTCGTTTTAAGATAAGATCGGGTAGGCTTTTATTCGCCATCAGGTCGTTTACACCCGCTGTTAATAGCTTGATTAATTCCGGACTAATTAGAACCTTGCCAAGATCTCTCATCCAGGACTCTAACGGAGTGCCAAGGTGTTCTAAAAAATATTTAATGCCACCATCTCCTCCCGATAAATGTAAGTTTAAAAAAGGGCCAAGAAGGGCCCATCGTAATCCTGGTCCTTCAGCAATGGCGGTATCAATGTCTTCCACACTTGCAACACCATTTTCAACCAAAGAAAATGCCTCCTGCCATAAGGCTGCCTGTAAGCGGTTTGCTATGTGGCCCTTTATTTCTTTTCGTAGATGGACAGGCTTTTTACCAAGCGAGCGGTAAAATTCAATTATTTGCGAAATGGCATTGTCTGCGGTTTTTTCTCCGCCGCAAACTTCAACCAGTGGTATGAGATGAGGTGGGTTAAATGGGTGCCCCAACAATATGCGACCCTGATGAACCGCTTTTGCCTGGAAGATTGTTGGAACGATACCGCTTGAACTGCTCACTAGTAACACTTCAGGCGGAGTAAACCTATCGAGGTCCCTAAAAAGTGCTTGCTTTATGTCTATACGCTCAGGCCCGTTTTCTTGCACGAATTGTACACCCCGCACCGCATCTTCTAAACGGTGTTCGAATCTTAAGCCTTCCTGCGATAATTGCGGGTCGTGTCTGAATATCCCATCCCGTAATCTTTGTTCAGCATCTTTGGCCGGGTCCGTCGCATTTACACGAAGCCCCTTCTTTAAGTAAAAAGTTGCCCAACTAATGCCAATGACGCCTGTACCTATAACAGCCACGTGCTTAATTTGGTTTTTGAACATCTCCAGGTTTAAATTTTTTAAGTGGAGCTAAAAAATTAGCTATAAAGGCTCCATAACAATATGATATGCTTTCTTGTATATGTATCGGTTATAAATATATTGCCATACAAACGGTCGCCTAAGAACAAAAGAAGTTAGAGGCTCTACACGCATATTGTAATTAAAAGTAGAAATAAATCCGTTTATACGAGCCGGCACCTGGCAATTCAATATTTCAATTCGCGTTAAAAAGCCAAAATACTTTGCTATTTTTCGTAAGCGATCATTTCCGTCCTCCTTTATTATCAAATAAATCAATCGGCATTGCTTAAAATTTGTGTTACATTATGGCCTCACATTCTTATCGGGAAAGGGCAACGACTTGATAGATCTTCTGCCAGCGTTAAAAAAGATCAATAAAGTTATGATTCTGTGATATATTCCTTAAATTATAATTATTCCTTTGCTAAAAGCAAAATTATATAAACTGAAAACATTTCGTAAGCGGTTACTGGGATCAAGTTTAATGATCGCTCTGTTCTCAAATACTCTACTCGCTCTCAATGAGCCACCAATACGGATCTACTGTTCGACTACTATTAAGATACCACCTGTTAATTTGACCTCATTTTAAATGTATTATCATGCACGTTTTTCAAAGATTTAGCCGCTTAATCAGCTTCTCCCCCCTCTCAAAGACAATTTCTGTTTTAGTGTTGTGTTTCATGCTGGTTTTATACAATGCCTGCCATGAGCGCAATCCGAAAAACATACAAGATACAAAACCAGGTATAGCAAGTGATGGACCCGCTGATACAACGAAATCTAAACTACATGTGTTAGGCGACGTAGTCCGTGGCAAAGAAGTCTTCCGGTTTGAAACGTTTGGTAATGAAGGCTTTTGGTTTAATGCAATGCGATGGCAACAAGGGGTTCTAGATTCTAAATTTACACCTAAGCAAATGCTTGAGATAGGGTTGCAGATTGATACAGAAGCAGAAGGGCTTGATGCAGACTTACGACAGAAGTTAGAAGTTGAATTTAAGACCGACCTTTCGCCACAGAGAGCACCCCTTTTAAATGACCCCAAAACTACCATAGCCTTGCTTAATGCTAATGCGTTTATAGGTGTGGTAGCTAAAGACAGCAATGGCGATAAACAGTTGAGTATTCTGGAAGGTGACCATGTTGGTGTAAGCTGCGCTATTTGTCATACCGTCACTGATAAATCATTTTTTGATATGCCCGGAGCCGGTTCAGCAGGTAAGCGTATTGACGGACCCGCCCCATTGACCTTTGATATGGGAAGGTTTCTTGCCCTTGCTAATAATTCACGTGCCTACTACCCAAACATGCAGCAAATTTTTGTGGGAGTATCTATAGGTCGTGCAGCAAGAGGTATGCGGCCTACCTCCACAGAAAAGGAAGTAGATGAATATTTAAGCAATCCAAAGTTCTACCCTGTAGGAACGTTTGATGAAACTTCAGATGGTAATGGCAACTCTGTTAAAAATGTTCCCCTATTTCGCCAAGACCTTGCGGCACCTTACGGTACTTCAGGAGAATTCGATCTTTTTACCAATATCAGCAATTCATCCTATAGTACCAATCTTGATCTGACAACGCTTGCAACGCCTGAAGGATTGGAATTTTTAAAAGGCCTTGGCGGGCCCGCAGGCGAACAGATACATAAAGAATATAAAGTGATATTAAAAGAAACCGGGGTTACCGGTTATCCCTATGTGCAGGCCGAGATGTCGGGGAAACCGGGGGAATTACACAATATTGTTGGTCGACGTGTAGATGATAAAAAGCTGCAGGATATGACCGCTTACGTGTTTGCTTTGCAGCCACCGCCCGCCCCTAAGGTAAATGAAGAAATGGCAATGCGTGGGCGGGAACTATTTCGTACAAACTGCACCAGTTGCCATAACATAGATCAGCGTAAAGCAGTACCTACTACATTGGTTGATCTTAAAACACTTTGGCCCGGTTATACACCCCTAGTAGTTGGCTTAAGAGGAAATAAAAAGCTAAGTAAAATTCTTAATTCCCCAGGCGACTTCGATGATAAAATGGTAATTGTAGATGCCAGCACTCATGGCGGGCAAAGAGGCAATGCGCTGCCATTGCTTCTTGACCTTTCAAGAACAACATTATTTTTGCATGATGCTTCTGTAAACAGTCTGGATGGGTTATTTGATCCGAAACGAGGTAAAAAATCCCCTCATCCATTTTATGTTGACGATAAGGCACAACGTGCAAACCTGATTGAGTTTCTGCGTGGACTCGATACCGATACTACCAAAATAAATAACAAGGTTGCTAAAAACTAAAAAGTCGTTCAGGTAGTCAGCTTTTTGCAGTAATACATATATGGAGGTGGAAAAGCAATTTCTGCGGGAATTAACATTCAGTTAGTAACGTAACGTAAGGTAAAATGCGTAGGGGGGCTTCAATTGGTAGTTTAGGTATTAATAGTAAAAATACCTAGGCAACTACGTATAATCCGGTAAAATGTATGGAAAGAAAATAAACCCCTGCAAAGGGAACTGTGAAAGCTGGTATGTATGATGAACATATTTACCCGTAGTACACTTTAAAGTTTCATTGGTAGTACAAGCATTCAGCTGTTAGTGTTTATCACCTGCCCACGTAGGCGTCTTTATCTCCACCATGTAGAGCTAAACTACTACGGTAACTTTTGACATTACGCATGTTTAATAATGAAAAATAAATGACGCTATGCTTCATTGCCGTCCTTCCCGAGACAAAAGGAAACGAATGAATGCGGAGTCTCTGTGTTGCCATTTGTTTTATGCTGTATTCTTTTGGCTGTTTTGCTCTGCTTAATTTGAATTTATTTAACTGCCGGACGGCAATCAACTTGCGGAAAATTTGTTTTATTTTTGATGGAATTATAGCCCAGTAAGCTGCTGGATAATCTATCTGTACAAGAAAGAGACATAACGATGCGCAATAAATATTCAGAATTTTGGAGAGAAAGAATCTCATCAAACTTCTAACGTTAAAGGGTTTAGCAGCCTGGAGAAAATTTTGTTTAAAAACCTAATTTAATTGTGTACGGAAGCAATAATGATATTTTACAACAAGTTGTCTTTGCACACTTCTTTGAAAATGTACATGACCTTATCCAGATAGTGGATCTAGATGGAAAGATTCTATATACTAACAATGAGTGGTTAAAAACGTTCGGATACTCGCTTGATGAAATAAAAGAGCATTCCATTTATGACTTTGTGGCGGAAGAAGACAAGTTATTGTACCGAGAATACAGGAATCAAATTATTGCAGGAAGTAAACCAGATAAAGAAATACTTATAAGATTTAAGGCAAAAACCGCCAACAAATTAATGCTTAAAGGGTCAGTTACACTTCACACTAAAAAGGATAACTCTTGTTGCACTCTTGGCATTTTTAGAGATGTGACGGCTGAAATTGAAAGTGCTATTCGATTGAAAGAAAGTGAATTTAATTTAAAGCAGTTGCTGGAAAATGCACCTGATGCGATTGTTGTCATTAATCCTGAAAGTGATATAACCTTTTGGAACCCTGCAGCCGAAAGACTATTTGGTTGGACTAAAGAAGAAGTACTTAATAAGTCGCTGGCGTTAACAATAATACCTCTACAATACCGTGATGCGCATCATTCAGCCATGAATAGGTTTATGATTTCTAAACAGCATGGACTTAATAAGACAGTTGAAATAACTGCCCTTAATAAAGCCGGTGAGGAATTTTATATATCACTTACGATATCTACCACTACTCTTAATGGGAATATTGCCTTCATCTCTTTTATACGCGATATAAGGGAAAAGAAGAAGAATGAACTGGAGTTAGAAAATAAGAAGAAAGAACTGGAGACCGCTAACCGTCAACTTGAACAATCAAATAGTCAATTGGAAAACTTCGCTCATGTTGCAAGCCATGATATAAAAGAGCCTATAAGAAAAATAAGAATGTTTTCTGAAATGTTGCAACATCAATTTAACGAAGTGATACCGAAAGGGGCGACGCAGTATTTGAATAAGATAAACATTGCTTCTGAAAGACTTTATAATATTGTCGACGGCATTTTAAATTATGCTTCCGCCCGAGGTGTCAAAAATGAACTTGTACCGGTTTCGTTACGGGAGATAATTAAGACAATTGAAAGCGACCTTGAAGTATTGATTGAAGAAAAAAATGTTGTAATAAAATATAAATATCTAAATGAGGTGAACGGTATTAACTTTTTGATTTACCAATTGTTCTATAACCTAATAAGTAATTCATTGAAGTTCTCGAGAACAGGTGTGCAACCTGTTATTGAAATATTCACAAAAAAAGTTTATGGCGCTAAATTGGAGATGGAAGCCGTAGATAAAAAGAGAGAATTTCTACAAGTAGTAGTTAAAGACAATGGAATAGGTTTCAAGCAACAATATGCTGTCCAGATTTTTAACACCTTTGCACGGTTAAATAATAAGACTGAATATGAGGGAACTGGTTTGGGATTATCATTATGTAAACATATTATAGAGAGGCATAACGGTTATATAATAGCTGAAGGCAGAGAGGGTGAAGGTGCTACTTTCAATGTTTTTTTTCCTAAAGGTTAGAGCTATCTGAGATGTACCAATAAATCCAGACAGTAAATTGACGTAAATTCGCTTAACCATGTCTGTCAAAAAAGTATCAAAAACCCGTAGAAAGTATGATTTATCATTTAAAAAGATGTGATCAAAATGATATCTTCTGACTGTCCCATTTCAGAAGTATCCCATGCACTTGGTGTGAGTGCATCGCTGCTTCACCGGTGGTATAAATCAACTCACGCTGTTTGCGCAACTCCGTCCAAAAGTGGATCGGTATCATCAACATCCCAGTCATTTGAATTCGCTTGCCGTTATGCATCCTTTTGATATATTAAACTTTTATCAGAGCGTTCATTCTAGTGCCGCCGTGGGCAGCCTTGCGTGGAACCATCCCTGTGAGCATGTGCTTTGTAGAGCGCTGCATCTGCAGGTAAGGGGCTTGTCAAATTCCTCCCTCGCTCCGGTAGAGGCCAGGATCCCGTCTTAGCTGGTACGATATCCAGCGACTTGATCTCATTCTTATACCTAAATGGTAGAATCAGAGCTTTCAACAGATAATCAAGCTTCATGCTTCTGCTTAACTTATACAGTCCAAGCAAAGGTCTTAGCACGGGGATGGTGCGGAAGCCGAGCAGCTTCCCTACGTGCTGGGGGACAATGAGGGTCTGTACCTGTAGCAGGATCTGGTATCGGACCATGCCCAGGTGTTTGCAATACTGGCTAAACAGGTCGTTCGTGAAACAACTGTACTGGAGGTTCTGGTGCAAATGCGCTTGTCGCATCTTTCGCCATTCTTCGAATGTTTCAGGCAACTCCTTCAC
>JBBJOD010000506.1:0-4065 GCA_037721715.1 Chitinophagaceae bacterium
CGCGGAGGGCGCCAGCAATATCTTACAACTGGCGCAAGTGTTCCAACGGGTTATCCCGGGTATATTCAAATACCAGGAATGCCAGTTGGACAACTTGTGACTACCTGTATAAAAAATTTAACCGCGGAGGGCGCCAGCAATATCTTACAACTGGCGCAAGTGTTCCAACGGGTTATCACGGGTATATTCAAATACCAAGAATGCCAGTTGGACAACTTGTGACTACCTGGATAAAAAATTTAACCGCGGAGGTTGCCAGCTATATCTTACAACTGGCCTTGCTTCAGAGAGCAATTAACCGCGGAGAAAGAGCGGAAGCCATCTGGGGGCAGTTACATCAAATAATGCTTTTCCATTTTTTCAAGCATCGTTTTAATAATTTTTTTACTGAGCACATATTTAAACGGCCACCTAAAAGGAAGGGCAAGGTATTGACGCGAGATCCGGTTTAGGTCCATCTGCTGGAAAACGAGGTCTTTCACTACCAATGAAAGCCTGTTTGCAATTGCCTTGTTATGCGAGGAAAGATAACGGTAAAGGTCAAACGAACCAGCCAGGTTCGCTTGGTTAGGCCAGTGGAATTTCTTTTCTACTTTTATGTTTGGAGACAATGACTCAGGGTTGATATCGGGGATAATAGGAAGGTAAGATCGCCCGTTGATGACCTTTGTGAATTCTTTTCTGCAGGAATCGTTCCTGTAACCATTTACAAAAATAGGGTTTGTTGTTTCAGCAGGCACCATGAACCTGTCTTGCAAAAATCGCTGACAGTTTCTGCGGCCCAACAGGTAATCATGCACGCGGTATTCCTTACAAAAAAAACCACTAAAACCTCCCATGGCACCGCAGGCTATTGCACTGCTTCCCATAGCGTCAAGGGTGCCATCTTTTGTTGGCAGTCGCCTTTTAGGGACAATGAGAAAGCGGCTGAAATTGTCAACATCAAGCGCTTCTTCAATATCATCTACCTTGAAAAGCAATTGCCCGGTAGCCGCATTAAAAAGTCCTTTGGCTATTTCGGTTATCTGAGTACGGGAGTGGCTGCTTTTCTCCGTATTTTTTGTTTCGCCGCTACCACTTGGAAACGGGTCTATGAGGATAACGGTGCGGGTAAATTTTTCATGGCTTGAATGATCCCATGTTTTAACGCGTAACTCTTCCGTTTCATTAATAACATCATAAAGTTCCTGTTTGGTAAAATGATCAGGGACGGATTTCGAAATCTCCTTCGATTTTGCTGCAAGTTCTGCTCTTCTTCCGTCGCTTTTTTCGGAAATAATTCTTTCCAGTTTATTATGTTCGGTGTTATTTGAAAGGGCCAGCTGCAACAAAATGCGAGTAACTTCAAAAGGTTCATTGTTCATCATGCCTCCGTCAGTGATAATATAAGTATCATCGGGCCTGATAAGGTCATCATCTACATAGAAACCATAAAGCAATTTATACAAAGGATTGCGCAAAATTAGTTTGCGGGGCCTTTTGAAAGCACGAGCCCGAAGCCCGATCGGGAAAGCTCCGGTAGCCATAGCGGCATCTCTCAACAGAACGGTGCCTTCGTGGTTTTTCTGGTTGAAGTCAATCTGCTGTATATACGAGGGAGTGTTTTTAGTAGTCACCCGAAAGTGCACAAAATCTCGGAAATTATAAGAAGTGTATGCCCCATCACCTTGCCGCGGTTTTTTCCTGTCAAGCGGTTTACCGGCAGAATTCGGCATGGCGTGGAAGTCAAGGTCGTGCCGTATCCCATTCATATTAGACAGCGCCAGCCAGATGTCGAGTTGTTTTGAAATGTAAGGCCTCTCCGTATCACAGGTTGCATTCAATAAAACGTCTGTCGCAATGGTATCAATGAACGATGAATTTAGCAATGAAGAAGCACGGTGACTGGCAGCGTCTGTGTCGATATTAATGTCGCTGCTGTCGAGCAACCTGTCGAGCATGTCTTTATCCCCGGTTAAATTCACCCAGCTGTTATATAATTTGTTATTTTCAGTGATCGCTTCATCTTTGTAATTCTCGAAGTTCACGTGTGGAAACTCGCATTGCATTGCCGCGGCAGCAATAGCGGCGGTCATACCACCTGCTGAAGTGCCTGCCATAACATCTATAACGATCTTGTGTTGGGGGATGGCAGAAGCACCGGCTATGCGTGCAGTCTCCCAACGTTCCAATGTCTCTATCAGGTAATCCATCATTCCTGCGGTATAAGCGCCTGCAGACACCGCCCCGGCCATACAGAGGCCTATATGCAGCGTATCGTTATCACTTTCCACCGGGCTGCCATTTTCCGCCCCTTCCCTCTTTTTCAAGTTTATGAAAGACTCTAATTTTCCATAGAATTCCTGCTTGGTAAAATTTTCAGGCATCGTGGCTATCAAATCTTGCAAACTGCTTTTCGAGACCATGTCTTTTGACATATAATAGAAATTGATAAATTTCAATGTTTCCGATGGGATGACAACTTAATATTAACAGGTTTAATCCACGTAAGCCTTAAAAGATATGCTTACCATTGCCGTTTGCAGGGAATCAGGCGCTTTATCAAGGTTTAAATTTCCAGGGGAGGACGTGAAATAAATATAATAATATTTTAGAAACCTGCACATTTATTTTAGTCGAATAATCAACCGTAAGCCAGCACTTCGTCATCATCTATCTTCCTGGTTACTGATCTTGCGTAATTTGTATCCATTGGTACTTCACATCAAACGGCTGATTGTAGTTATTGTAATGCCTTCCTATTTACCGCTATTTATTTAGTCGTCAGAATAGTTTTTATTTTGTAACAGAAGCTACGGTCTTTACAAAATAGGCAAACTCCCCGGCGGCCGCTTAATGGCATAATTTTTATTATTATTTATTAAATTATCAATACGGCTACCTGATTCATGAAAAAACAAGTTGCGTTTACCGACGGTCCGGAACTTATGGACGCCCTAAAACCCGGGGTTCATGCTACCGTTTACAGGTCACGCCGAAAAGATAATTCTCACTCAGTCGTAAAATTGATACCCAAACCGGTTCTCCTGGGCAGGACCGGTGATGACTAATTGAAATACATTGGGCACGAATTATCAAAGTTGAAGCTCCTGGGTGACTCGCAACAGGACCATATTGTAAGAATAACAGATGCGGCAGTTCCCAAAAACGGAAACTCATTTTATGTAGAAATGGACCTGGTTGAAGGCCCTGACCTGCAGAAACTACTACAAACGCCCAATGACCTTATCTTATCCCTTAAAGAAACGCTCCGGCTAGCCGAACAGATTTGTATAGCTATTGAATATTGCCACCGTATGAAAGTACTACACGGCGATATTAAGACCAGCAATATTAAAAGAAAGCGCGACACGGGAAAATATATGCTGGTAGATTTCGGAATGGGAGCGATGACGGACCAGCAGCTGCGATCCAGTTTGCATAATCCAGCCAGCCTGCCTTATTTCGCGCCTGAAGAAGAAAAAGGAAAGATATTATTTCAAACTGATATCTACCGGTTCGGACTCGTACTTTTCCGGGTGCTTGCAGGAAGGTTCCCCCTAAAAAAAACGCACGATGTCCGATCTCAAAATACCTTAGAAGCAGGTGAAAAAAAACGAAATGATTTATTGTCTGGACGCCTCGATCACATACCTGCCATATGGTCTGCCGAAGAAAAGAAACGTGAATCGTTGGTTCCAGCATGGCTTATTAATCTCGTAATTAAGTGCCTGGAAACAGATCCTGAAAAGCGTTTTGCGGATGGCGGGCAACTTCTAACGTATTTTAACAACAAAGGCGTTCTGCCTGATATGAACCAGGAGCCAGTTGCAATAGACACAGATAAACTGCTTCTCCAAAATCAACAGCTACTGCTTCAAAAAAAGAACTTAAAACAACTCTTCAGAAACGTGAACTGGACGATAAGATTATGTACCGCCAGTGGAAAGAAGTCAACGAAATGGCTTTGCATCAAAAAAGGCAACTGGAAGATCTGAAAAATCGAAAAGCACGTTCCTATTTTTCCCTGCCTGTATTATCGGCGTTGCTTGTTGCAGCATTGTTTGCTGGCGCCGCAGCTACTTA
>JBBJOD010000050.1:0-14749 GCA_037721715.1 Chitinophagaceae bacterium
AAATTCTTGAGGTTTTTTGGAATTTTTCGAATGCTCCCCTATTCTGGATGGGCATTGAGTTTTACTAACGCATTTAAATCAATGAATGTCATGAAACTTTCCACCAGTTTATTCCTGCTGTTTCAGTTTTTAGCGTTGCAAAGTTTTGCTCAGCGAGCAATAAGAGGAGTAGTATATGATGGAGACAACAAAGAACCTCTGATCGGTGCCAGTGTTATGCTAAAAGGCACCAATGTTGCAACGATTACTGGTACAGACGGCAGATTTTCCCTGAATGGCGATGCTAATGCCAAAACACTTTTAATCAGTTTCGCCGGTTATGCTGAGCAGGAAGTGCCTATCTCTAACAGCAACGAAGTGACAATAACCCTCCGTCCAAAAGCAAACCTCGAAGAAGTAGTGGTCACCTCTCTCGGCGTAGAAGCCAAAAGATCAAATTTATCGTACTCCACGCAACGGGTTAGTGCCAAAGACTTCAATACATCACGAATTGGCGATATCTCACAACAACTTTCCGGCATAGTACCGGGTTTGAACATAAATACCAGCAATGGTTCCGGTGTATCTTCTTCAAGAATTGTTCTTCGTGGAGAAGCATCTCTTAACATAGATAAAAATCAGCCTCTAATTATTGTTGATGGACTGGTTGTTTCGAATAATCTTGACGGTGTAGGAGGCGGTAGCGAAGCAGGCAACAACCTGCCTGTTGATTATGGCAATGGACTTACAGATTTCAATACCGACGATATAGAAGATGTTTCCGTGCTTAAAGGATCAAAAGCCGCCGCTCTATATGGAACAAGAGCTGCAAACGGCGCACTTGTTATAAGAACCAAATCAGGGGCAAACAAGAAAGGATTAGGTATCGAATATAACACAGGCGTCACCATCGACAAGGTCACCAATTTCTGGGATGAACAGACAGATTATGGCGGTGGCTTTGATAACGCTTTCCGTGTGGACTGGGGTGGCAATTTTGGTGCTCCTGCTGATGGAACTTTGATCAAACAACCTACAGGAGTACAATCCAGCTCAAATATACCTGTTGAAGCCACTCCTTTTCTAAAAAGGCTGAATAGAAAAGGTTTTTTTCAGACAGGCGTTGGAACAAATAATAACGTTGCCCTCTCATTTAATAATGACAAGGTATGGGGAAGGGTTTCTATGGCTCATTTGAGTAGAACAGGCATCGTTCCTAATACAGAATATAAAAGAAAGAATGTAGGCCTCAGACTGGGAGCAGACGTTACTGACAGATTAAAAGTGGACATTTCGGCCAATTATATAAATAGCAGTTCAAACAACCTGCCGGTAATTGGCGGAGGTGGAGAAGGTGTTATCAACAATATGCACTGGGGGATGAATAATTATGACTACAACGATTATAAAGAAAATATATGGCTTCCCGGAAAGGAAGGTATCACCCAGAATTATTTCCTTTCATGGGGAACTAATCCATGGCTTATTGTAAAAGAAAACCTAAATGGATTTAACCGTAAAAGGCTATTTGGCAACATAAAGGCTACTTATAAACTAACAGAAAATCTTTCAGCGTTTCTAAGAACAGGAACCGATTTCTATAATGATCGGCGTCAGTCTCAAAGGCCATCAGGTCAACCAAACTTTCCTAATGGCATGTACCGGGAGCAAAACATCGCGTTCCAGGAAACCAATACTGATTTCCTCATTTCCTACGACAAAAAAATACAAGGGAATATCTCACTAAATATAAATGCCGGGGCAAACAGGCTAGATCAGACCTATAATACTGATTTATTTGAATCCCGAAAATTAGGGGTTCCTTTTGTTTACAATAAAGGAAATGCGGGCGATGTTCCGAGAACAAGAAATAATGATGCAGCTAAAAGAATAAACAGTGTGTACGGCTCTGCCCAGGTTGGTTTTAATGATAAGCTGTTTGTAGATGTAACAGGTCGTAACGACTGGTCTTCTGCATTGCCATTAAATGATAACTCATTTTTTTATCCTTCGGTGGGTGTGAGTGCTATCCTTTCCAGGTTGTTAAACCTTCCGAAGGTTATCAGCTATGCACAGCTCAGGGCCAGTTGGGCCGCCACCGGTAATGATACCGACCCGTTATTAACCCAAAGGGTCCTTTCCTTTGGTACGCTGCCCAGTTCCGTTATTAATCCATCTAACCTGGTAAATCCTGAGTTAAAACCCGAAAGAACTTCGGCAATAGAAATGGGTGGTGAGTTTAAATTTGTCAATAACCGGTTTGGATTGGACATAAACTATTACAACAATACAACAACGGATCAAATACTCCAGGTTCCTATCAGCCAGTCTTCCGGGTCAGTTACCAGGCTAATTAATGCTGGCAAGGTTAAAAATTCAGGGATTGAAGTATTTGTCAAAGCAACACCGGTAAGAACAACATCTTTTGGTTGGGATGTAACGGTTGCATGGGCAAGAAACAGGGGAAAAGTGGTTGAACTTGTTAATGGTGTCGAGAGCTTTGTAATAGCCCAGGGGCCTTCCGGCGGTACTGTGGAAGCCCGGCCCGGTGGCAGAATGGGTGATATGTATGGAAGAGGCTTTGCAAGGAGTTCGCAGGGTGATATCATACTGGATGTTGTAAATGTTAGCGGTACCAACCTGGTAAGGCCCAGGTTAGACAACCGTATTAAAAGATTGGGTAATTACAACCCGGACTGGACAGCAGGATTAACCAATACATTCAATTACAAGAATTTTAATTTTCGATTCCTATTGGACTACAGGAGCGGCGGGTTGTTGTCAATTCCTGATGGTTCATTACTCTACAGGTCGGGTATCGTTACAGAAACACTTCCTTACCGTACCAGCACCTTTGTGCCTGACGGCGTTGTTGCAGGTACGGGTGGTAGCTTTACCAAGAACTCCATTGCTACTACCGGACAAGACTGGTACAGATCCTACTACGCCGCTGCAAACGTAGAATCAAATTCTTACGAAGCAACCTACATCAAGCTAAGAGAGCTGTCAATGGGCGCTGACCTGAAACCCTGGTTGAAAAGGTTACCTGTAGAAACTTTAAGACTTTCCGCTTTTGGGAGAAATCTCCGGACCAAAACCAAGTCGAGTTTTCTGAGACATTTTGATCCGGAAGCTGTTGCCTTAGCAGGAAGCTCTTTGCTACCTGGCTTTATTGTCGGTCAACTTCCCAGTCCCCAAACCTATGGTTTCAATTTAAGTGTGGGTTTTTAAAAAGATCTAACGCAATAGTGAAAACATAATTAATGACTTGATTAAAAATAGTAAGATGAATAAAGTAAAAATTTTAAGTATGGTTGGTGTGATCCTGGTGATCGCTTCATGTACCAAAAAATTTGAAGAATTAAATACAAACAGCAATGCACCGATAGAAAATAATCCGGCCACATTATTGCCAAGCGTGATATTCGAACCAATCAATGATCACATCACGCTGCAATCATGGCTTACAGACCAGATCATGCAATATTATGTCAGGCGTAATGATAACCAGTTGGATGCTTATGATTTTGCTACCGGATCTGCCTTTTTTAATGCAGTATGGCGGCAGAATTACTCAGCGATTTCAAATGCTAATGACATGATAACTGCGGCTAGGGAAAGAGGTTTGGGCGCTTATGAAGCTGCAGGCAAAACCATGCGGGCATTCTATTTTGCTACCAATACAGAATTATGGATAGATGCACCTGGAGCTGAAGCGGGCCTTGGTATCGCAAATACAAATCCTGCGTACGATAAACAGCAGGTAATCTATACAAATGTGCTTAAAGACCTGAAAGAAGCGAATACCATCTTTGCCGCCAGTTCGGGTTTTGTTGCAGGAGGTGATGTGCTTTATAAAGGCGACGTAATGAAATGGAGAAAATTGGCTAATTCCCTTAGACTGCGCTACCTGCTAAGATTGTCAAATAAATCGGAAGTAAATGCACCTGCAGAAATCAACACGATAGTAAGAGACCCCGGTACCTACCCGATCATTACAAACAACAACGAAGCCGGCGTTTATGACTTTACTGGTACAAGTCCTAATATTTCTTCGTTCGCAGTGCAACAGGTAACCGTATTTTCCGGCTTAAGCATGTCGAAAAGGATACAACAGGTATACGAGTCGTACGACGATCCCAGGGTTGATTTTTTCTTCAGGCGTCCTGTCAATGCAGCACAATTTCCTAATCATGAAGGAGTGCCGAACGGGATTCCCCGCGAGCAGGCTCAATCCTGGAACGGCAATGGGGATGCGAACACTTCTTTATTAACAACAAGATTTGTGAACAACGGGCTCCTGGATTTCACTATTATTTCTCACGCAGAAGTTAAATTCATTCTTGCAGAAGCCGCTATGAAGAACTGGATTAATACAGGATCTTCAGCGAAACTATATTACGATGCAGGTATCGCCGCTAATTTTTCCCTATGGGGTATAGACATGCCCGCAGGCTTTTTAGATCTACCTGCCGTGGCATGGAACAACACGCTGCCAAGGCTGATGGACCAGAAGTGGATGGCTTTCTTCCTTAACAACACAGTAGAAGCCTGGGGAGAGTATAAACGAACCGGGTTACCCGCATTAACCATTGGTGCCCTGGCTTCTACCGTAACAGCCGGCAAAGTGCCAACAAGAATATTTTACCCTTCGCTTGAGCAATCAATAAATTCTGTAAATTATAAAGCAGGAGCCGCAAGTATCGGCGGTGATGTAATTATTGCCAGGCATTGGTATCAAAATTAGGCGTGCCGCTGCAGATATACTAACTGTGTTCGATTGGTAGACGAATCAGGCACTGAACCATGACCGGGTTTTAAAGAAGGGCTCTTTCGGATAGTAAACTGACTAATAGGTGAAAGATAATCTTATTATGATACCAGGTACTTTGTGTGATGGATCACTTTTTCATCACCAGGTACAAGCGTTTAGTGATTTTGCCCAATGCACTATAGCAGATCACAGCAGTTCTGATAATTTACAAAAGGTTGCCGCCAACATACTGGATTGTACAAAAGGATATTTTTCAGTAATGGGACTTTCTTATGGAGGAATTATTGCTTTTGAAATGTGGCGGCAAGCGCCTGGAAGAATGAAGAGACTGATTTTATTACATACAACTTTTAAGCTCCCCTCCATTGAAACAAGAATTACACAGCAACGATTTGTTAGCATGGCCCGCAGGGGGGAATTCAAAGAGATCATTTCAGGTAATTTGAAAGATGTTATGCTCCATCCGGATCATGTAGCTATACCGCACATAAGAAAGCAAGTATTAGATATGGCATTGAACACAGGCAAGGAAAAATATTATAAACAGGTCAAAAGCCAGCTGGGAAGGCCCGATAGTACACCGGACCTTCCATTGATTAAATGCCCGGCACTGATAATAACTGGCAGACAGGATAAAGTCTGTACACCGGAGATTCATGCTGAGATGGCTGAAATGATACCTGACAGCAACTTAGAGATTATTGAAAACTGCGGTCATCTAAGCACGTTAGAGCAACCCGAAAAAGTAAATGAGGTCATCAGGAAATGGTGGCTTACAACTGAAGTTACCCGTAGTGAATTCAGCCAACTGTTATATGAGAAAGAATAAGCTAAAGGAGTTGCTGAACAACGGAGGTACTGTCTCAAACGGATGGTTGCACATACCAAACAGCTGGACTGCGGAGGTAATGGCTCATGCGGGATGGGACAGCGTTACGGTTGATATGCAACATGGGCTAATGGGCATTGAAACAGCTATACAGATGATGCAAGCGATATCTACGGCTGATGCTGTACCTATGGCAAGAGTTTCCTGGAATGACCCGGGACAGATTATGAGGCTTTTAGATGGAGGAGCTTATGCTATAATATGCCCTATGATCAATTCAGCAGCCGATTGTGAAAGTTTTATCAGGGCTTGTAAATATCCGCCTGAAGGAATCAGGAGCTTCGGACCAACAAGAGCCAGGGTATATGCGGGGATGGATTACGCGGATCATGCCAATGAAGAGATCATGACTTTTGCTATGATCGAGACCAAAGAGTCGATGGATAATATCGACGAGATTTTATCGATAAAAGGCCTGGATGCGGTTTTCGTGGGGTCAGGGGACTTAAAATTATCTCTTACAGGCAAGGCGGGACATTCGACTAATTCTCCCTTATTCGATGACGCTATTGATAAAATAGTAAGCTTTTGCTTAAAGCATCAGGTAATACCAGGCATCTGGTGTGCAAATATTGAAGATGCCAATAAAATGAGGGACATGGGATTTCGATTCATCGCTGTAAAATCAGACAGTATGATGCTAGCAGAATCTGCTTTGCAGATTGTTAATACCTTTAAAACCTAATTGATAAAATATACTGATTTTTAAAAGCAACGTTTGATGATTCATATAGAAACACAAGAATATAAATTGGGTGGTCCTGCGCAATCGCTTCCGGGATTTGAAGATAAGTATCACAATATTGTAGATTATATACTGAAGATCACGGATGAAATTTGGGAAAAAAAGGCTGTCTGGGAAATAAACAATACCTATACAAAGGACATTGTCATTCATTTCGGGGCAAGGGATGTTATCGGCATTGACGCGGTTATCAATGGAACAATAGAAACACTTTCTTCTTTTCCTGACAGAAAGATGAAAGGCGAAGCTGTTATCTGGTCAATGAATGATAAAGGACATTTTTATACTTCTCACAGAATAGCTTCTACTGCCACAAACGAAGGTGCCAGTGATTTTGGAAAAGCTACTGGCAAAAAGGTATTCTTTCGCACGATTGCCGATTGTAAAATTGCCAATAATAAAATTTATGAAGAATGGCTGGTCAGAGATAACCTCTATCTTACACAGCAACTTGGGTTCAACCCTGTTGAGATGGCCAAGAGGGACCCTCGCTACAAAAACAGATCAAGCCTTGCTCACCAACCTGCTGCTATCGCGAAAAACAACGCCATCGTTCAATACGATCATTCTATTGATGAAGAATTGATATTGTCCTTATTTAATGCATGGGATGATCAAAACTATGGTGATTTCAATCATTACTATTCAGAACAAAGCGTCGTCTATGGCATTTGCAATGATAAGTTCATTGGTCCTGTACAGATTGCAGGATTTGTAAAAAACTTATTGAACTCCTTCGCTGATACCAAAGTAACAGTAGAAAGAATAACAAGTAATAAAACAAAGAACAAAACAGCATTGGCAGCCAGGTGGAAAATTACAGGTACGCATAACGGTAATGGATTTTTTCAAGGCTCAACCGGCATACCGGTAATTGTTATGGGCATTAGTCATTTCATTATCAGGGAAGGAAGCATTGCCGAGGAGTGGATGGTGTTTGATGGCTTTGATGTGCTATGCCAGATTCATGCAAATGATAGTGTTAATTTTCGCATTTAAAAGGAACGAGCAAATAATTATTTGACGCAGAGGCACTCTGGCTTAAAAAAATAGAACAGAAAATATGGCTACACACGAATAAAGTGCTTCTGTGTTAAATAGTGCAAACCAAATTTCACCAATGATCACAAAAAATCATTGGTGTCCGACTAAACTACCTAAGATGTTCAAATTCAAAATTATACCCACCCCTACCCCTCCCGGGAGGGGATGAGCCAAGAGGTGCCTCCAGTAAGGATTTGGCAAGTATTTATTAATTTATTCCAGACAACAATGACAAAAAATAACGACATGGACCAAACTGAATTGCAACAAAGGCTTATACGGTTTGAGCAACTGATGCCCTGCAAAGCTGCCTTTATTGATGCCAAAACACCTGGCAGCCATCTTAAAGATAATTTCAGCATTATTGGGGGAGGTGTTTCCGAAAGCAAACACCAGCGCGTAAACCTGACCGAGTTACATGGATTGTGCATTGGTGCGGCAGGGCAGCCGCCACATATAAAAAATTCACCCCACTCCCATTTTACAGCGGAAATATTTATGGTGTATAGTGGCACCTGGCGGTTTTACTGGAACAGTGATTGCAAGGCCGAAACCATCCTATACCCGGGCGATATCATTTCATTACCCACTAATATGTTTCGTGGCTTTGAAAACGTGGGCGATGAATACGGGATGATCTTTTCCATACTGGGGCATGATAATGCCGGCGGAGGTGTTGTATGGCTGCCAAGGGTAATTGAAGAAGCCCGGGGCTATGGCCTCGTATTGTTGGAAAATGGAAAATTGGTCGATACAACGGTGGGGGAAAAGATTCCTGGTGACATCAAAGCGAAAGAAACCTTGACTGAAGCCGAGTTAAAAACCTTTGACGAGTACACCCCGGAAGAAATGGCTGGCTCGGTAGGTCGTATAGGTTCTTATTCGCCCTCGATATACCAGGGATTCGCTAACCGGACCCCTGCCAGCCTGAAATGGATTGATATTATTGGCCCGGCAGATAGCATAGACCATAACTTCCAGGTAAAACCAAGCGATCACAATGGTGATCAGTTTAATGTGTATGGTTTAGCGGCTACAGGTGTTGGTGAAACCGGGGAATACAGCCGTGATGAGGTGGAGGTCATGCTAGTTCATCGGGGCGAATTTCAAATATCCTGTGAGTATCATGGCAGGTCAATGAACGAAACCATGAAAGACGGCGATATTATGTCGTTCCCCAAAGGGTCGCTGCGTAATATAAAGGCGCTGAAGGAAGGCTTTGCCTATTTCGTGGTAGGCGGTGATTACCCGACTGCTCCGAATAGAGGGTGACACTACCGGTCCAATTTTTCGCAGGTCGCGTCACAGCTAACTGTCTGGCACAAACGGCTTTTGATCTTCCAATTTTGGGCAATCAATTTTAAACATTACTGTCCGACTAAACACCTAAAATGTTGAAACGCAAAATTTTTACCCACCCCTACCCCTCCCAGGAAGGGATGAGCCAAGAGGATCCTCCAGTAAGGGTTTGGTGAGAATTTATTAACTTATTCGGGACAACAATCAATTTTAAACATAATAACATGGCAATTAAATATATAAAGAAAGGTATCACCGAAGCAGATTCCTTTGCAAACCAGGCCAAAGCCAGGCAAACTGTTGAGGGCATTTTAAATGATATTCAGCAACGAAGGGACATCGCTGTACGGGAGCTTTCCGGCAAATTTGATAACTGGACGCCAGATTCCTTCCGGTTATCGGAACTACAAATCCAGGAGATTATTGCGGCTGTTCCAAAAAAAACAATCGAAGACATCAAGTGGGCCCAGGCACAGGTCAGGCGGTTTGCGCAAATACAGAAATCTGCTTTACATGACATAGAAATTGAGACCATACCAGGTGTAATACTTGGCCATAAAAACATTCCTGTTAATAGTGCTGGTTGCTATGTGCCGGGCGGCAGATACCCGATGGTAGCTTCGGCACATATGAGTGTTTTAACAGCAAAAGTAGCAGGAGTTAAAAGAGTCATCGCCTGTACACCTCCAGATCCCAACACTAAAATTCCTCCGGCGGAAACAGTGGCAGCAATGCATTTTGGCGGAGCAGATGAAATATACATTCTCGGGGGCGTACAGGCTATGGCAGCCATGGCTTATGGATGTGTGGGCATGCAGCAGGTAGACATGATTGTAGGCCCTGGTAACCAGTACGTGGCAGAAGCCAAACGCCAATTGTTTGGCCAGGTCGGGATCGATTTGCTGGCGGGGCCAACTGAAACGCTGGTCTTGGCAGATGAAACAACCGATGCAGAACAAGTGGTAACTGACCTGTTAGGCCAGGCAGAACATGGTCCTAATTCTCCTGCAGTTTTACTTACTAACAGTAAGGAGTTAGCGATGCAGATTGAGGACGAAGTGATGCGCCAACTGGCAGTGTTGCCTACTGCTGATTTAGCAGGCAAGGCATGGGAAGATTATGGGCAGATCATCCTGGTTGACAGTTACGAAGAGATGTTAACCGTAGCTGATGATATTGCCAGTGAACACGTGCAGGTTAATACCAAAGACCCGGATTACTTTTTAAACAATATGAAAAACTACGGTGCCTTGTTCTTAGGTAATAGAACCAATGTGGCCTTCGGAGATAAAGTGATCGGTACAAATCACACTTTGCCTACTAAAAAAGCAGCCCGCTATACAGGTGGACTGTGGGTAGGTAAATTTATAAAAACATGCACTTACCAGAAAATAACAACTGATGAGGCCAGTGCTTTAGTAGGTAGTTATTGTTCCAGGCTTTGTGAGATCGAAGGCTTCATGGGACATAAAGAGCAGGCAGATTTACGGGTGCGCCGGTATGGAAAGAAAAGTGAGTTGGTATGACTTCCCCTTTAAAACAACAATCAGCATGACGAATGATTTTGGTACACTCAATTGGACAATACTCATTGTGTTACTGGTAGGGAAATTAGTGCTCGGCCTGTATATGAGCAAAAAAGTTGACACTGCCGAAGACTTTTACCTGGGAAAGAGGGACATGCCCTGGTGGGCTATCGGCATAGCAACCATTGCTACTTATGTGAGTGCCATGACGTTCATGGGTGCACCGGCCTGGTCGTATAAAGAAGGCTTATCAGTAATTGCCATTCATTTAAATTATCCCATCGTTATTGTGCTGGTGGTTACTTTGTTCCTGCCATTTTTTTTTAATAGCGGCGTAGTGTCCATTTACGATTACCAGGAAAAGCGTTTTGGGGTTGCATCCAGAACAGTAATAGCGGTTGTATTTTTAGTAACGCAAATCCTATCGTCAGCGGCGGTGCTGTATGGCACATCACTGGTCATTAGTTTTATAACAGGTATTGACGTTATCCCAAGCATTATAATCGTTGCCATTGTAGGCCTGGTATTTACTATGATGGGTGGTATTTCAGCTGTGATTGTAATGGACGTGGTACAGTCCGGGATACTCCTGGTCGGCGCCGGCATTCTTATGTACATTTTAATTTCAAAAATGCCAGGCAGCTTTGCCGACACGCTTTCGCAGCTTAAAGCACAAGGAAAAATAAATCCCTTAAAATGGACGTTTGACGTCTCGCAAACCACCACCATATGGACCGGGCTCATTGCCATGACCATATACCACACTACGGTTTTTGGCGCGAACCAAATGATGGTTCAACGCACGCTGACTGCCAAAAACATAGGCGATGCTAAGAAGTCATTGTTGATGATGGGCTTTACCACTTTTTTCATCTATTTCTTTTTTGTGGTGCTGGGTGTTTTGTTGCATGCCTATTATAGTGGAAAGACTTTTGATAACGATAATAAGATTATCCTGAATTTCGGTGCTGAAAGTGGAATGCCCGGCCTGCTGGGCATTATAGCCGCGGCTGTTCTAGCGGCCAGTATGTCGAGCCTGGATGCGGCCTTCAATTCGTTATCAACTTCTATGACGGTTGATTTTTACCAGAAATTCATCAGGCCTGGTAAAAGCCCTCAACATTATCTTAAATCAGCAAGGTGGTTCACGATTCTATGTGCTGCGCTAATCATTCTTCCCGCTATTGCTTTTTCAAAAAATACAGGCTCCATCCTGGAGTTATTAAGCAAGGTGGGTTCATTTTTTGTGGGCGCAAAATTGAGCATGTACCTGCTTGGTTTTTATTCCAAGCATACTACCGAAAAAGGGCTGTTGATTGGCGTTTTTGCCGGCCTGCTCGGGGTTTGGATAGTAGCGGCTACAACAAATATATCCTGGCCATGGTACGCGATGATTGGGGCGGGTATAAATATGGGTGTATCATTGCCTGCAAGTATTCTTTTGAGTGGGTATCAGAAAGAATGGTCACCCTACTCCATCCCGGGACAAAGAATAAAGTATGAGACCGAAGGCTTACCTAAAAAAGAAAAAGGCTGGTACCTGATACCTGGTAAAGTAGATAATGCGAGTTATTATTTATTAGCTTTTTTTGTATTGACGATGGTATTTTTATTAGCAATTCAGCACTGGATTTAGATCAGCCGAGTTATGGAAAATATAAAAACAGCCCTTGTTACTGGTGGAAGTGGTGGAATAGGTTCGGTAATTTGCCGTCACCTTGCAGCAGCGGGTTACAAAGTAGTGGTGAATTTTAACGCGAACGCGGCAAATGCCAAAGCAGTCGTGGACAGTTTGCGAAACAATGGTCATCAAATCTTTCAAGCTTCGGTAACTGACAGCAGGCAGCTTATGGAAATGGCGGCCTTTGTTGAAAAGGAATTTGGAAGGCTGGATATTTTGGTCAATAATGCAGGAATCACCAAACCTGTTCCCCATAATGACCTGGGGGGCCTGGAAGACGAATGGATCGATAAAATAATGCAGGTCAATTTCAGAGGCGCGTTTGCCTGCATCAGGGCCTTCACGCCTCTTCTGAAAAAGGGACACAACCCGTTAGTGATTAATATCTCTTCTATCGCGGCAAGAACGGGTATAGGAAGCAACGTGGCATATTGTGCTTCAAAGGCCGCCCTGGATTCGATGACACGCTCTTTGGGTAGAGCGTTAGCGCCCCAGATCCGCGTGGTATCATTGTCACCTGGCTGGGTAATGGGCGAATATGCAAAATCGATCTCCCCGGAATTCATCCAGGAACAAAAAGATAAAACACCACTTGCACGAATAGCGCTGGCAGAAGATGTTGCCAAAGCGGTCGTTAGTATAGCGGAAACATTTACCTTTTCAACCGGCTGCATTTTTCCTGTTGACGGAGGAAGACCCCTTTTATAAAGCAAAAACTCTCACCTGTAATTTTATGGATTCTTTCCAGCTAAAAAATAAAAAAACAGTCAAAAAATTGCTCGATAACCTTGCGAATGCAAGTCCCGATACGCTGGATGCCTGTTTGTCTGATGCATACCACCCGGATGCGGAATGGAGGGGTTCTCACCCAATGAACGGGGTAAAGGGCATTGAGGCCATTAAAGAAAAAGCATGGTTGCCTTTGCTGACTTCTTTTCCAAACCTGGAACGGCGTGATAGTATAATTATGGGTGGAAATTTTAAGGGCGCTGACCTGGTGGGAATGATGGGCCATTATGCCGGCACTTTTAAAAAAGAATGGCTGGGTATTCCCGCATCCGGTGAATTGATCTACCTGCGCTATGGCGAAATACACCAGGTGATGGACGGAAAAATCTCTCAAAGCTCTGTGCTGATAGATGTACTGGATGTTATTCGCCAGGCAAGTTTCTGGCCCTTGCCGCCAAGCCTTGGCAGTAATGAAATGTGGCCTGCCCCAATTACAGGCAATGGATGGCTTTTACATGAAACAGATCCTGATCACGGTGCTGAAACATTGGCATTGACCATCGCCATGCATCATTCCCTGGGCGCCGACCCCGATAATGCTACAGATAATGGTTTAAAAGTAGAACGTGAAGATTTGCTAAATATGTCGCAGAAGCAGTATTGGCATTCAAAAATGATGTGGTACGGACCCTGCGGTATTGGTACATCAAGAGGCCTGGAGGGCTTCGTTGACTTGCACCAACGTCCTTTCCGGCTTGCATTTCCTGACCGTAAATCCGGTGGGTCTAATCATTATTGCCGGATAGGTGATGGAAATTATTCGCTTACTGCTGGCTGGCCGAGCGTTATCACGGCCCACGCCGGGGGTGGATGGCTGGGATTGCCACCTAGCAACCGGCCTATTCATATGCGGGTCATGGATTTTTATTTAAAAGACGAGGGTCTGATCAGGGAGAACTGGGTGCCCATAGATATCCTCCATATTTTATTTCAGATGGATGTGGATGTGTTGGCAAGAGTACGCCAACAGTTTAAGAAGCCAATTCAATTTGAATAAGGAACCGGGGTAACCGACGTTTTCAAGTAATGGCGTCAAAACATGCTATTATCACCCATGATTTTCTGGAAATGGAAGCACCTTAATATATCAAAATGAAAATAAGCAACGAACGAATATTGACTACCCACGTTGGCAGCCTGCCCCGGAGCAAAGCCGTTACTGATTTGGTTTTTGCCCAGGAAAAAAACGAAGCCGTTGATCAGCAACTATTCAACCATACCATCAAAGAAGCTGTAGACACTGTTGTGGCACGGCAGGTAAAATCCGGTGTAGATATTGTGAGCGATGGCGAGATGAGTAAGATTAGCTATGCCACGTATATTAAAGACCGGATAACGGGCTTTGCAGGCGATAGCCCCCGCAATCCCCCCAAAGATTTGGAAGACTTTCCAGGCTTTATGCAAAGGGCTGCCAAAGGAGGTACCACTCCTACGTATTCACGTCCCTGCTGCGTTTCGGACATTGAGGTAAAAAGCACTTTACCACTGCAGGAAGACGTTGCCAATTTTAAAGCTGCAATAGATAAACATCAACCGGGTGAAGGATTTATGAATGCTGCTTCGCCAGGTGTGATTGCGCTGTTCTTACCCAATAAACATTATAAAACACAAGACGATTATTTGGCAGCTTTAGCAGAGGCCATGCGTCCAGAGTACGAAGCAATTGTAGCGGCAGGTTTCATCCTGCAAATAGATTCGCCCGACATTGGTTTGGGCAGGCATATGATGTTTAAAAATGAATCGGAAGAGAATTACATCAAACTGGCCAACCAGCACATCGAAGCGTTGAATCATGCGCTCCGGAATATACCCGCCGAGCGTATGCGGATGCACGTTTGTTTTGGTAATTACGAAGGCCCTCACCACCACGACGCACCCATGGAACTTGTTTTGCCCATCGCCTTAAAAGCCAAACCAAAAGGATTGCTTTTCGAAACATCCAACCCACGTCATGCGCATGAATGGGTAGTATTTAAAAACGCTAAAATTCCTGGTGATAAAATTCTTATTCCGGGTGTACTAG
>JBBJOD010000507.1:0-4046 GCA_037721715.1 Chitinophagaceae bacterium
CCAATTCTAAAAGAGATTCTATGTTAACATATCATTCAGCCAATCAAAAATTCGCAATCATGTTGCTGGCGTTATTCCTAACAGGCATAACCAGCCATGCACAAAAAATAAAAAGGCCACAACCTGTATGGTGGTTTGGCCAATCAGGCGCAGCAAATTTCAACTTCTACCGGGGTACCACCAAAATGCTCAATAGCAGCAAAACGGTTCCTACGGCGTTTCATAAAGGAGAAGGTGTAAAACCTTATGCATCCTTGCTAACCGAATACCGGCCCAATAGGGTCTGGGGCGGAATGCTGAATGTTGCCTTCGATAACCGCGGCAGTCAGTTTGACGGTGTGATGGCACCCTGTGATTGCCCGGCCACATTATCTACCAACCTCAGTTACCTTACTATTGAACCCAGTTTAAGATTGGCTCCTTTTTCTTCGGCATTTTATATTTTTGCCGGGCCTACGCTTGGTTTCAACTTAACAAAGGCATTCATTTATACCCAGGAAAAACAGGCAGATACCAGGGGCGACTGGAGCGATATTAGGAACACTGTTTTATCAGCCCAGGCAGGTGCCGGCATAGACATACCATTGTCTAAAAGAACCAGCGCTACACAAATGACATTATCGCCCTTTGCATCATTTCAAACAGATTTTGGACACGAACCCCGTTCAGTAGAATCGTGGTCTTTCTACACGGTCCGTGCAGGGATAGCGCTTAAGTTTGGGACAGCGAAAAAAACAGCTCAAAAAATGCTGGATATTCCTGAAACAGCTCCGGTGAAAACAGCAGCCAGTGTAATAGAAAAAGAAGTGGCATTCACTGTTCGCGCTCCGAAAGTAGTTCCGTTGAATCGCAAAGTACAGGAAACTTTCCCACTGCGTAATTCAGTATTCTTTGACCTGGGGTTTACGGGTATTCCATCACGTTATATCCAGTTAAATAAAGGGCAGGCCGCTTCATTTAAAGAAGAACAATTGCAGGTGGGTCAGCCAGATAACCTGAGTAACGGCCGGTCATCCAGGCAATTGGCAGTATACCATAACATCTTAAACATTATGGGTGATCGCCTGAGGTCTAATCCACAAAGCACGATTGCATTATCAGGTGCTTCTGAAAAAGATCCGGCGCAAGGCAAAATACTTGCTCAAAATATTAAGCAATACCTCGTTAACATTTTTGATATTGATGGTTCGAGAATCAGTGTTGAAGGAAGAGAAAAACCAGTGGTTCCGTCTGAACAACCGGGTGCCACCAAAGAACTCGCCTTGTTGCGTGAAGGTGACCGCAGGGTAGATATTGTAAGCACTTCTTCTGAATTGTTAATGCAGGTGGGAGGAAAAACGTCATCGTTTTTAAAGCCAGTACAGATTACGGCAGTGCAGGCAGACCCACTGGATAGCCACGTGCTCTTCAATGCAGCCGGCGCAAATGACGCGCTTAAATCATGGTCAGTAGAACTTACTGATGAGCAAGGTAAAATGCAGTCTTACGGCCCTTATACAAAAGACCAGGCATCGGTATCCGGTAAATCGATACTGGGAAGTAACACGCAG
The DNA here is from genome assembly GCA_037721715.1 of Chitinophagaceae bacterium. Classification (GTDB taxonomy): domain Bacteria; phylum Bacteroidota; class Bacteroidia; order Chitinophagales; family Chitinophagaceae; genus JADCRZ01. The sequence goes on from JBBJOD010000507.1 coordinate 1,551, forward strand.
GGTAATTATAAAATCATGATGCTGGGCGAAACAAAAAATGGCCAAACCATAAAGAAAGAAAGCTTTGTCAGCCTGATGAAGATGGACGATCCAAAGCAACAGGGATTGCGTTACAGTATCCTGTTCGACTTTGATAAGTCTAAGTCCATTGACAGTTACGAGAAATTTTTGAGCGAGGTAGTTACCCCTCTTATTACAGAGAACAGCACGGTCATCATTCATGGACATACCGATGTAATCGGGGAAGACATTTATAACCATTCTTTATCGCATGACAGGGCAATGGGTGCTCAAAAAATCATCGAAATTGCTTTAATGCTTGCCAGGAAGAAAGGCGTTTCGTTTGAAACCTATGGATTCGGCGAAGATGCTGGTATGGCACCTTTTGAAAACAATTTTCCTGAGGAGCGCTTTTATAACAGAACAGTAATCATCGATATCATTCCTTCCAAATAGGAACATTTGCCGGAATAAAAACTTCGGTGTACAAAGCTTACATTAACAAGGCCAATAAACAGTGCGTTACTGTTTCTGGCCTTGTTCTTTTTTTGATGAAACCCTCTGCAACAGGCTACCACAAATCAAAAAATGCCGCGTGGCAAGTGCAATCTGTAAATTCGATATATTTATTCACCAGTTTTATCCGATGAAATAAATTGATAAATAATTCTATGGTGCCAGGAATAATAAATTGCGTTGCCTATTCTGAAGGTAGACGCATTGCCAATGTAGAGATTGACAACATCAGTGACATGTTGCAGCATAATGATAGATTTGTATGGGTGGGGCTGCATGAACCGGGCGAATTACTACTAAAGCAGATACAGGAAGAATTTGGACTCCATGACCTTGCCATTGAAGATGCACATAATGCCCACCAGCGACCTAAACTGGAGTCATACGGTGATACCATCTTCATTGTATTACGTACGGCGCAGATGAATACTGACGGGCATCGCATTGATTTTGGCGAAACACATTTTTTTCTTGGCAGTAATTTCATTGTGAATGTACGGCACGGCTCCTCGCTTTCTTACAAAGACGTCAGGTCGCGATGTGAAAGCACGCCTGAACTATTGGGTAAAGGGCCTGCATTTGCATTGTACGCAGTAATGGATTCAATTGTTGATCAGTATTTTCCGGTAATTGAAACATTAGAGCAGGAACTTATTGAAGTAGAAGAAGAAATATTTGGTAAGAAACCTACCCGCAGCACCACCCAGCGGATATACGAACTGAAACGGGAAGTGCTGGATGTGAAGCGCGTAATTACACCGCTGATAGACATTTGCAACCGGCTAATGCGCTTTGATATTAAATTGATTCCGGATGATACCCGGCCTTACTTCCGGGATGTATATGATCATGCGTTGCGTATCAATGAAATGCTTGACACAACACGCGACCTGGTAACCGCCGCACTGGAGGCTAATTTTTCTCTCACATCCATTTCACAGAGCGAGGTCTCAAAAAAGTTTGCCGGGTGGGCTGCCATCATCGGCGTTCCTACAATGATTGCCGGTATCTACGGGATGAATTTTGAGGCGATGCCCGAACTGCGATGGGTTTACGGATATCCTGTTGTGATAATATTAATTTTCGTTCTCTGCATCGTTATGTATGTCTTCTTTAAACGGTCTGGATGGTTGTGAACAAAGATCTATCAAGATGTTACTGTTGTAAATCTTTTGAGTGTTTTTATTAGCCGCCGGAGCAAATAGGCATTGTTGCAGCATGATATCAAGTAAATGGTTCATGTGGTCACAGATTTTATGCGGTTGACCGGAGTTTGACTTCATTTGTGATGTAAACATTTTACGACATCACATTTTTAATTTAAAACATTTTTTATGCAACATCCAAGGGTTCAAACACACCTGGCCAGGTTTTTTTTGCTGGCAGCTTTAAGTTTTACAGTCTTGATGCAAACCGCTATGGCCATGGGCGGAGACAAGTACCAGATCTTCCTGAATAAAAAACTGGTGCTGACCCAGTATGTCGGTGACTTGTCATCTGGTATCATGGCTCTTGAGTTAGATCAATCTAACTACAACGACCAGCTTGTCATCATTTATAGTCATTGCGGGGTTACGGGCAAGGGCAGGAACATTGTGGTTAAGAATGAACAGAACAAGATCCTGAAAGAATGGAAGTTTGCCGATGCATCAGGAGAAGATGTATCAATGTCGATACCGGTTAAAGACATATTGGAATTAAAAAAGCACCATGGTGGTTCCAACCTGACTCTTCATTATTCTGCTGCAGAACTGCTTCCCAAAGGACTCATGCTGGCCTCATTCAAAGCAGCTGGTAAAAGTGTGACCTACCAGTCACCAAAAGGATTGTTGAGGAAGTAACTGCGAAGGAAGGTAACCGCAGCAGAAACGTAATTACTGGCACAAGTGCCAACCTGAGCGCTGTCGACCTGTTTCAGGCACAAGGTCCAACTGCAGCTTGTGTTGCAGTTTTGCATCCAGGAACCCGTTGGAACACTTG
>JBBJOD010000508.1:0-4045 GCA_037721715.1 Chitinophagaceae bacterium
TTGAAAGTTTAACCGGCCCCATTATTGGCAGGCCGAAATCAGCGACTTTCAGAACTGCTGATGTGGTAGGAATTGATACACTGGTAAAAGTAGCAAAGGGCGTAGCTGATAACTGCCCGGATGACGAGGCGAGAGACAAATTCATTATACCCGCATGGCTTGAAAAGCTGGTAGACAATAAATGGCTGGGAGATAAAACAGGACAAGGTTTCTTTAAAAAGGTGAAGGGTGGGGGTTCAGAAAAAGAAATTCTAACGCTGAACTTGCAAACGATGGAATATGCCCCCCGTCAGAAACCAAAAATGGCATCCTTAGAAACAGCAAAATCCATTGATGAACTGCGAACAAGGCTAAAGATGTTGTTTGCCGCTCCTGATAAGGCAGGGGAATTTTACCGGCATTTTCATTATGGTTTATTTTCTTACATCTCACATCGCATTCCTGAAATCAGCGATCAGCTCTACCGGGTAGACGATGCCATGAAAGCTGGTTTCGGATGGGAAATAGGCGCATTTGAGAGCTGGGATACCCTGGGTGTTCAAAAAACAACTGAAGCAATGAAGGCGGCGGGTTATACGGTTGCTTCGTGGGTAGAGACGATGATCGCCGGTGGAAATAAAAGCTTTTACAAGGTAGAACAAGGACAAAGACTTTTTTACCAGCCTGCCGGCCATGAAGAAAATGTAAGCGCTTCTTACCAACCATTACCCGGCGGGGATGCGTTCATTGTGATGAAGAATTTCGAAAACCAGACGATATGGAAGAACAGCGCCTGCAATCTCTATCACCTGGGTGATGATGTGCTTGGACTGGAGTGGTATACAAAAATGGGAAGCATCGGCGGGGAAGTACTGGAAGGCATCCAAAAATCTATCAGCCTGTCTGAAGAGAAATACAAGGGGCTTGTTATTGCCAACAATGCTCCGCAGTTTAGTGCCGGCGCTAATGTGGGAATGATCTTTATGTTTGCGATAGAACAGGAGTATGATGAGCTGGATATGGCAGTTCGGATGTTCCAAAATACGATGATGAGGGCAAGGTATTCAGCCGTTCCCGTAATCGTTGCTCCTCACGGGCTGGCATTAGGCGGGGCTTGCGAGCTAAGTATGCATTCAGACAAAGTAATTGCGGCCGCTGAAACGTATATCGGCCTTGTAGAACTTGGAGTTGGTTTGATTCCAGGAGGTGGTGGCACCAAAGAATTCGTGTTAAGGGCCGCTGATGAAATGCATGAAGATGAACCTGAAAATATTACGCTTAAAAATCGTTTCTTAACGATAGCCACCGCAAAAGTTGCAAGTTCGGCGTTCGAAGGATATGACCTGGGCATCTTCCGGAAAGGTATAGACGAGATAAGCATGAACCAGGACAGGCGGATAGCAGACGCAAAAAAAGCCGCCCTTGAAATGTTTGAAGCGGGTTATACGATGCCACTGCAAAGGAACGATGTAAAAGTGTTCGGGCGTTCCTTACTAGGGGCTTTATATACGGGTATTAACGGTATGTGGCGTGGCAATTATGCCACTGACCATGATGTGGTAGTGGCTAAAAAACTGGCCTATGTAATGTGTGGCGGAGATCTTAGTGAACCGACTCTTGTAAGCGAACAATATTTGCTCGACCTCGAGAGGGAAGCATTTCTAAGCCTGACCGGTGAAAAGAAAACACTTGAAAGAATTCAAAGTGTTTTGAAGGGCGGAAAGCCGCTGAGAAATTAATGAGTGGAACCGATGTTTGATGCAAACGCAGGTGGTTGAGATAATAAAACTTGGGCTTACAATTTCATTAGCAATTTCATTAGTCGGGTACCGACGCCGCGCAGACTTTAATTCACTACGGGCTGTCTAATCATTTTGGCATAACATGACAACTGCACAGGAAGCTCATTCTTTGCTCTTTAAAAGGAAATCCATGAACTTAGGATTTTTATATATGGAAAGCATGAAGCTATAGAGTTCGGCGCGCACTAAGCTTTGGTAATCCACTTCTTTAAAAGACAAAAACAGAGAATCCAGGAATCCTTCTTTATTTAAAGCACTACTCACCTCATACCAGTCAATTACTGCACAAGCATACCATGATTCGAGTCCAAATTGGTATTGCTCCTGCACAGCATCAATCCAGGATATTTTTTTTCCGTATCCTTCAAACTGATCAGCTATTTCACTTGGTATCCATCGCTGATCTTTTCTCCTGGCGATGATGGCGACCTGCGCTTTCAATTTAGGCAAAAGTATGCACGTATGAATAGAAGATCCGTCACAAAAGATAATTTTCTTAGCTTTTGAATAAACAGCTAACTGTTGATATAAAGTAAATTGCTCAGGGTAAAAGATAGTGTAACCACTCGAAGCCAGGTGATTTTCAAAGAGGTTTTCACCAATGGGCTTTCCATATCCTATCTGAAGCCTGGATCTTGAGACATACAAATTTTCAGCCCCTTTAAACTTGTCCGGAACTACCGCGGGAAATTTGAAGCTATTGATAAATTGCATAAAATATTCATCCGGTTGCCTGCATAACTTATATCCATATTTTTGAACGGGAATAATTACGGTTTTAAATTTAGCGGGGTAGTCAATAAATAAAATCTTCTCATGTGGTATATTAAATCCTGACAAAACCTGGTGTATGTAATTTTTCGAATCGAGGTAATCTGGTTTTCCCCAGTAATTATAAAACAGGATATATGGGTTTAATTGTTTTACGTGATCATAAGCCCACAAACGGGCAATTGATTCAAGCAGGAAGTGACCAAAGTTGTTATAGAGAATCCCTCCAAACAAAACAAGGTTCTGAATTTCAGGAAGATGGGGATTTTGGAATGCCTTTTCGTAAAAAGGAGGTAATTCCTGGCAATATGCTCCGTTGAAATGAATGGCTTCCGGTATAAGTTCATTTGTTTTGGTGTCAATTAATCCCCCGGAATGCACATTTTCTTTGGCGTCTCCTAACGGATATGAAAGTACATCGGTGTAAACAAATAGTCCATGTGTCAACTTTTCTTGTATACTGGCAATCTCTTCCCGATTACGCTGATCGGATGATGCCATGCTTCCACCCTTTATTACTGCAATCCTGGGTTTAAAAAAATAATACCTGGGCTTTCTTCTTGCAAAACTGGTTATAAATTTAGAACTGGTTCGTAAGCCGGATCTCGTATTCCTGACTGCCATTCTGATTCCGTCGATTTTTTTAAGCCTTTCTTTGATTGTTTCCCACATACATTCAAATATTTATAGGGAGGATGTTTTTGATACAAGGAAAATCTATTAACCTGAGATTTCATTTTATTCAGCAAAGTAATATAATGTCTCTGAAGTAAATTGAATAATCACCATACCCACCGTTCCTGTTTCGCGCTGTTTTAATAGGTAATCTTTCCTTACATCATTTGCAGCTTTCCGTGGCATTGAAAGTAAGCGTTCAAATGCTGTTCCAGCCTATGTTTTACATAAGCGGTTTTCTTTATTCGGCCTGCATCCACTATCTTGTCGCAAATAACATGATGCAAAGTGGCAGTTCTTACTTTACAAAATATTACCAAGAATTATGGCCGGATCAGGGCGCTTAACAAAGTATCATTCCAGGTACCCGCCGGATCGGTTTTCGGCATCCTCGGACCCAATGGCAGCGGGAAAACCACGCTGTTGGGTATTGTGATGGATGTTTTGAAAGCAGACAGCGGCAATTTTCTATGGTTTGAAAAATCGGCTGATCATCAACAGCGCAAACTCATAGGCACCTTGCTTGAAACCCCTAATTTTTACCACTATCTTTCGGGAGAAAGAAACCTCAGGATTTCTGCAGAAATAAAAAACCGTGGTATAGATGATATTCCCAATGCATTGGAAAAAGTTAAACTGACTCAGCGGCGGCATTCAAAATTTAGCACCTATTCACTGGGGATGAAGCAACGACTGGCACTAGCATCGGCTTTGCTGGGAAATCCCGATGTGTTGGTGCTGGATGAGCCAACAAACGGTCTCGATCCTGTAGGCATTGCAGAAACCAGGGAATTGATACGTAACCTTGCTAAAGAGGG
>JBBJOD010000051.1:0-14694 GCA_037721715.1 Chitinophagaceae bacterium
CTCCTTCGGTTACCCTTGTATGCGGACGAAGGCCCAAGTTGTCCATCGGGCACAGATTCAAAACAAAAAGACTTTTCAAAAGCCCGATGGAACTCTTGCGCCAGGTCTTAAGAGCCGGATCATTCCCCTGCTCCCTCTGCGTTTCCTCCTTCGCGAAACTCTTAGGGATAAAAATGCATAAGTAATATGCCAACGGAAAGCCGTTCTTAGAATTTAAAGGTATTATTGCACTAAAGTTTAAATGAATAAATTGTTAATGAAAATCTTTATTTACCTGTCAACTATTTTATTAATCGTTACAACCGGAAACATGAAAGCTATGAGCCAGGAAAAAAAGGCGTCATCCACTTCAGCAAAGAAAACCACCTCGACTCCTTTACTAAGGCATGTAGTGATATTTAAATTCAAAGACGATGCAACCCCTGAACAGATAAAGATGGTAGAAAAAAGCTTCTCTGCCCTGCCTTCGAAGATCAATACGATCATCGGCTATGAGTGGGGAACTAATATAAGTCCGGAAAATTTAGCGCAGGGATATACTCATTGCTTTCTTGTCACTTTCAAAAATGCCGCCGGCAGGGATTATTATTTACCCCATGCAGCCCACAAAGAATTTGGCCAGAAATTAACGCCTTATCTCGATAAAGTGATGGTAATTGATTTCATAGGGCAGTAAGCAAAAAGTCGCCACCTAGATTTATTTGAATGCCCATATTCATGCACAGCTGGCATATCTTATGACCAGCCCTTTTTCATAGTAGCATGAGTATTTACACAAATCGGATGATCAATAGATTGATGCTAGTTGTTTTTTGTTAGTGCCAGCACCTGTTGTTCCAAAACGAAATATTTTTTACGGGAGAAATTGTCGAACGCGCCTTTCTTCCTGAACTTATACAGTTCCATGGTATTAGCTTTGCCTTTATATTGACGCAAGTTATGGTAGTAGCCGCCACTGACCAGGAAATACGAAGCGGATGTTTTTGGAGGGAGTAATGAATAGGTAAATTCGATAGCTTCTTCATTCACAAGGTGGCTGTATAACGAATCCTTACTCTTAAGATTTTCCGTTTCGTCAATGCCATTTGTTCTTGTAATTTTTAATGGTTTTAGCGTAGAACTTTTAATAGTATTGTTATCGCTATAGTCAACAGCAGCAAAGTCAATATCCCAAAACCGGTAGGCGGTTTCCAGTTTTATTTCAATTTCACTGGTACCTGTTTCAGGAAGTTCAAATTCCATAACCAGGTCACGGGTGGCAGTGTTTCCTATCAGGGGGAAATAGTCTACGAATTTCCAACCCTTTGCTGTTTTTATATAAGCCATCAATGGCAATGCCTGGTCGGTTTGCCATTTGTTCAATACCGCAGGATCTGCCTTCTCCTGCCTCTCGCTCCATTTTGAATAACTGTCTCCAAACATCGAAACAAATTCTTCATGAATGTAGCCTGCCCATTTGCTGTTTCTCGCATTAATTACCAGCTTAGCATTACTGGTTCTGGCTGGCCTGCCAAACTTCAACACCAGCTTGCTAAAACCATTTTTACTTTGCTCATCATTAAAAGTAAAGTATTTCTCATCCGTCTCTTTCAACAGGTTCATTTCATTTTGTTTCTCATCGCCGGAGACTGCCTGAATCGGTGCCTTCAATTCCTGGTATGCCAGTATTTTACCATGCCTGTCTGGAAGTATTTTGACACCGGGGGCATGTTCAACCTGGATTAAATTTACCTGGTTAATGTATTGTTCTTCGTTTGGGGCATTGCCTATTTTTAGTTGGATGTCGCCTGATTTTTTAGCGAGAGATTGAAGCGGCAGGTAGTCGGTACGTTCAAGCGTTGAATACATCGCGCCGCTATAAAGTCCGCTGGCAAATTGGTACTGCCCGTCATCGTGAATGTAAACCTGCGGACAATTACATTGCGTGGCAAGTACTATGATCGCTGCAACGTACAGGCTCACTGTAACACCGCCTGCAACGATACCTACCGTACTGAGTATGTGATTTGTTCTTGTAGCGCGTTCATCCAGTTCATATACATCCATCCTGTTGATTTGCGTCAGTGGCGAAATAAATTCTTTGGACGCTGTTTCGCTTGCCCGTTCTGCATACAAATGCACTTCCATTAGGGTTGGAATCATGTCTGGTTTCCGGATCCTGTTTTTGCCTTCGATGTTCGGACTTAAGTATTTTGTATGTTCGAGTGGCAGGGGCACGAGGGTTCCCCTGACGGTGTCGTCCCGAAAACTAACATTTTCAAGTCCTTGTACCCCATTGCCCATGTGAACAACGAAATACTTACGCGCAGACCCGATGTTTTTGATAGCAGCCCTGTCAATACTGGTTTTGGTATTGGTACGAAAAAAATTAAGATAGCAACTGCTTAAGGCCATCATAACGATCAACAGCGCTACGGCTGGAAACGCCCTTGCCTTTACCTGTAGCAACCACCGGGAAAACATTGAAGAGGCTGATGTGATAGTATTCATGCGGTTATGTTTGTTTGGATGCTTAGTAGCCTTCTATTCATAACACGGAACCATAACGGCGGAAACAGTGTCATCAATACCATGAAAGAATAACCTGCAGGGTGCTCCGGCGCGTCATGAAGATGGGTAAGTTGTTCATAATTACGATTTGGATGCAGGTGATGATCGGCATGATTCTCCAATTGAAAAATAAACAGCGACCTGTCTTGAAAGCAAGAGTCCCATGAATGATGCGCATTCATTTTTTCGAACATTCCATCAGCGTCCTGTTTGCGTTGCAATCCGTAATGCTGCAGGTAATTGATGATGTGCAATAACAACACAGCGACCATGTTTTGCGAAAGGAAAAAAAAGAGCGTTTTCCACCCGCCAGCTGCAAAAATGACGAACATCAGTATAAGTTGAAAAATGGCAAACAGGATCAGGCGGTTTCTACCTTTAAATAAAGATGTGCTGTTTCTTTTGATTCGTTTCTCTTCAATTTCCCATGCATTTGTATAGGTGGTTCGAATGGCGCGTGGTAAATAGGAATACAAAGATTCATTCAGGCGAGCTGTATGCGGATCTTTAGCAGTACAAGCGTAAACATGATGGCCCCATACGTGCTCAATACCGTAATGCATATAATTATTTAATAACAGCAAGCTATAACCGGCTACTTGCTCTACCAATGAAAACCGGTGAATAAATTCATGGGCCAGTGTAATTCCAAGAACGCCGTTTACTACTCCAACAGATAAGGCAAAGCCCGTAAATTCAATGGTGGTGAGCACATAATTACTTACTATGTAAATAGCAACTATGGTTAAACCAGCAACCACCGGTACAAACGACAGGGCTACCCATCGGTAAGCCGTTCGTGAGTATTGGCTGGGTACCTGCAAACTGGTTTTGGGTAACCAAGAAGAAAACATACTATTAAGTGCCGGGTGAATAAAAAAGCAAAAGGCAGGTACCATGAAGTTGTACCAGCCGCCTAAATAGAATCCTGCCAGCACGAGTGCAGGTAGTAATAGGAGGCCCAGGTAATTTACAGGTTTCACTGCTAACTATTTTTATTGAAGTACTTTAAAATTTGCACAACCACCGGTTTTCATTAACCGAATATTTTCTGCCAGTGAATCGCCTGAAGCATGAAACAGCTTCTTCTGGCAGAAAGGGCAATTGTGCACATCGCCGTCGGTGTCCACATACAGGTAATGATTACCGCCACCCGAGCAACCCATGCGGCGGCTATAATATTCGTGATAAATAACCGCTGGATGATCAACATAATCTTTTGAAAAATTCATTGATGTATAGAACGCTTCCAGCATTTGAATATGTTCCTTGTGTAAACCAACATCGTGGCTTTGATAGTGACCCACCGGTTTCGGTTCAATCAACTGGATAAACGATGCCCCCCAGTTCTTTGCAAGCTCCGCATAATGGTACAGGTTATCCCCGTTGATAAATTGCCTGGTTGCACACAGTGAAAGGCAAACAGCGAGTTTTTGCCTGCGTGCATTGCTCACTGCCTGGGCGGCCCATGAAAATGCTCCCTGTTTTCCCCGGAAATGATCGTGTTCGTCAGGCTTCCAATGTTCAAGGCTTACGGCGATGCCTGTAAGTCCTGCAGCTTTCAATTGTTTGGCTTTGTCGTCCGTAAAATGGTAGCCAGAGGTGAATAACCAGGCTTCCGTTCCGGCTTTCATATTGTTAAGTACATAAATGATGTCATCTATGCGGTTCAATGGTTCGCCGCCGCTTAATATTAATTGTGAAATACCTAGGTGTTGGAATGACTGGATGATCCCTAATAAATCTTCTCGTTTAAGTACTTCTTTTTTATTCAGTGATTCCCATTCAAAACAATGCTCACATTGGTAACCGCATTTTTTAGTAATGGCAAAAATTAATGCAAGAATACCCCCTTCGTGTGAAAGTGATTGCAGGTTACCAGTGATGTATTTATCAAACGCAGCAGAAGGCCAGCCGGGGGCGTTATAAGAAAAGAAATACCTGCCATCAACCTTTGCATATTTCAGGATTTTGTGCTTGTCACGGTAATTGTCTCTTAGAACAGATAACTGCCGTACCTTCTTTAAGGCATTGAACGGATTTTTGTAGAGGCGTATGGCAATAACAATGATGTTACACCACATCGCCGCCTTAACTAACTTCTTTTGTAAGCCATGGACCATGGTTGAACCGGCTACAGGATTTTTTATAGGTTTTTCACCGTAATTAAAGTAGTCGGTTATACGTTTGTTTGGCAGGACGGCGTTTGCTGGCACATGTTGCATGTTAATGCTCATATAAAGTAAAATATCGAAATATCCTGGATATTCCAATAAATGATTACCTGAAGATGGTTCCCTTCCAAGAGTAATCTTACTGTTGAAAGGGAGCCTTTAAAGTAGGCATCGATGCTGCTCCCTGCGTTCAGGTACCAGAGGTTCCTTCCGGCAACTTCTTTTCGCTGAAAGCGAGTGCTGGTAGCTGAAGGTCAGACGACAAGTAAAAGCATCTTATAGCAGTGGGAAGATCAGCTTCTCAAAGTGGATCTCTTTACCTAATAACCCCATTTCTTCATTATTTGAAGGTCTTCCTTTGCACATTCCGCAGGGGTTTTACCCTGGTAAGATTCCTGTTCGATAATAAACTGGGTGGTACCCTGTTTCCTGGCGAGATCGGTAACAGCTTTGGTTCCGATAATGCCTTTTCCCAGGATAGTGCTTTCATAATCGTCTCCGGCCTTTATTTCATCCTTTACATGCAATGATTCAAACCTTCCCGGGTATTGTTTCAAAACATCCATTGCCCGGCCGCCCCCGCCATACATATTACCGATATCCAGTTGTTGGGTAACCAGTTTAGGATCGGTATTCTGAAGAATGATATCGAAAAGTTTTTTATTGTTCAACGATTCTTTGAATTCAAAATCATGATTATGGTAACCGAACTTCATCCCGGATTTTTTACACAATTCGCCGCTTTTATTGAACACTTCCATATAACGAAGCATATCGTCGTAGTTCTTACGCAGGCTCGCTTCAAGTGAGGGACTGATCACGTATTGTTGTCCAACAACAGCAGCATCCTCAATGGTATATTTCCATGCGTCCGTAAAATCTTTTTTTGTTTCATCCCAATGTTGCTTCCCCATTACGGTATGACCACTGGGCATCTTCAGTTTAAGATCGTCCAACAGCTTTTTGAAATCGCGCGCAGAATATCCGTAGAACTTACGGTTTATATAATTAGCATGTTCCACATGCCGATAGCCCATGGCTGCAAGCAGCTTCATGGTTCCAGCGGGGTCCTTCTTCATATCATCCCGCAGGGAATACAGTTGTATGCCCACTATATTTTTAGCACGTGTGGAAGCATTTAAAAGGGGGGAGACAAGAGTAGCGCCGGCGACGGCCAGGGCGGTATTTGTAATGAATATACGTCTTGAAGATTTCATGGCATCAATTTAAGCAAGTTCTTGAATCGTTCCGAATTACACGTGAAGGTAAAGATTGCAAACGATATTCTAATGCGTTGTTGATAGGGATGCGCCTGCTTTTCTACCTGACAAACGCAATCACCACAAGATAATGTTTAAACATTAACAATGATAGCGCAACTTCTTAGAGGCATGGAACGTTTTAAGAATGTTAAGTAAATCTATGAAAGTAAAGATTATTCAAAAAGGTCAGATCGAGGAAGGAAACCCCAAAGGTTGGTCGTTCGATAGTTACACAAATATTCCAGCCCTGGCCGTTTCGGGAAAAGGCATACTATATTTCGGCTATACCGTGGAAGAACTAGAACGGTTAGCTCATGACGCTACTATCAATGCTTAATGTGTTTTACCAGGGTAGCAGGCCGTTGATCAGCGGTAACCCATAGCCTGCAGGTTAAACAGTTCAGCGTAACGGCCATTGCGCTGCAGGAGTTCTTCATGACTGCCAATTTCTACCAATTCCCCTTTTTCCAGAACCAGAATTCGATCGGCCATACGAACTGTCGAGAAGCGATGCGAGATCAGTACGGCGGATTTTCCTTTTGTTAAAGCTGAAAAACGTTGAAAAACGCCGTACTCCGCCCGGGCATCCAGTGCGGCGGTAGGTTCATCCAATATTAAAAGTTGGGCATCACGCATATAAGCCCGTGCTAAAGCAATTTTTTGCCATTCTCCGCCTGACAATTCTACCCCTTTGTTGAATCGGCGGCCAAGCATCTGGTGATACCTGTCAGGAAATTTTTCGACCAGTGTGTCTGCGAGGCTTTGTTCTGCCGCATTCGTGATTAGAGCTTCATTCTCTTTTTCGGCGATGTTTCCTACGGCAATGTTTTGGGATATCGTCATTTGGTACCGGAGATAGTCTTGGAATATGATTCCTGTTTCCATTCTCAATTCTGTAAGGTCGTAATCGCGTAAATCGTACCCATCTAATAAGATTCGTCCTTCTGAAGGGTCGTATAACCGTGCAAGCAATTTTACCAGCGTGGTTTTACCAGCGCCGTTTTCACCTACCAGCGCAAGTTTTTCTCCTGCCTGCAGGGTAAAGTTTAGGTGTCGATTTGCCCATTGCTCGGAATTGAGGTACTTGAACCCAACATTTTCAAAAGTAAATCCCCGGATGATGGGCCTGGGGAATGGGAGAGGGTTCAGTGACTGACGGATGCGCGGCCTGATCTCAAAAAAATCAAACAGGTCGCGGAGATAAACGGCTCCCTGCGAAACGCTTGTAAACCTGGTTAGGATGCCCTCCAGCAGGCTTCTCAATTGCCTGAAGGAGCCGGCAAGAAAAGTAAGGCTTCCTATCGATAATCGGCCACTAACGGCCTGCCCGATAATTATAAGGTAGGCACCGTAATAACCGGCGCTTCCTAATAAAGCAAACAATGTTCCCCAGATAGCGCGCTTCGTGGCGAGGCGCTTGTTGTCTTTGTAGAACTGATTTGAAAGTTGTCGAAAGCGGTCAACCAGGAATCCGGATAAATTAAATATTTTCACCTCTTTGGCTGTTTCATCACTTGCTCCCAGGAACCTGATATAGTCCAGCTCACGGCGTTCGGGCGTTTGTCCGCGGGTCAGGGCATAGCTCTTGTCATTGAAGTAAGATTCACCTAGAAAGGCAGGTATTACTGCAATGAATAACAACAATATAAGCCAGGGGTTAAAAACGATCAGCCCGGCTGCCAGGAACCCCATAGTAACAAGATCCTGCAGTTGGCTTAACACCTGCGACAATAATATCGTTCGCCCTACTGTCTGCTGACGTGCACGTTCAAGCTTATCATAGAAAGTGGAATCTTCAAACTGGTCGAGGTCAAGTTTGGCCGCATGGTTCATTATCCTTACCGAGGTATGGTTCGAAAACAGGTCGCCCAGTAAGCCGTCAAACAGGTTGATTGCCCTGCTTAAACTGTCTGACAGTACGGCAAGCCCAAACTCGATCAACACCAGTTGCCATAAAAAATGCTGCGAGGAACTGTTGTTACTGTTGCCCAGCAGCACCACCTCGTCAATAATTAGTTTGGCTATGTAAAGCATAGCGAGCGGCGTTGCAGAGCGTAAGATTCGAAGGAGGGAATTAACAACCGTCATCCACGGACTCGTCTTCCAAACCAACACAAAAAAAGCAGGAAGATTTTTTAACGCGTCCAGGCGCTCCTTCAATGTAAGCGGTACAATTTTAGGATGGGCATTTTTTCTTTTTTCAAACAAGGAATTCCAAAAATTCATTACTGAAATTAATCAAATACCTCCAGTGACATCTTACTAATGCGTCACTCTCGCGACCTTAGGTGTTCCGAACCTGAAAAGTCTTTTCTTTTACAACTCCGAAAGAAATTTCTATTTTACTGGTGAGGCAACCTAACCAATTGTAAGTACGTAAGTATTTACACGCCCCCGTACAATTTTTCAGATTGCAACATTCATTAATGAAAAAACTTTTTTATGAACTCAACTACGCCGAAAATTCGTTATGCAGCTGCCATTAAACCTGGCATGGAAACTTTCTGGAGTCTTTGTTTATTAGTCAGCATCCTCCTGGTCATCCAGGGTTGTAAAAAGCCGGAGGAAGAACCAAAACCGTTTTCTTCACCGGGTTTGCAATTAATAACTGACAACCTGGTATCGCCGCTATCCATTACGGAAGCGCCTGATGGAAGTAAAAGAATGTTTATAGTTGACCAGGTTGGCAAGATCTGGGTCATCGCCAAAGATGGCAGCAGAATGCCCATTCCATTCCTTGATATAAGCAGCAAAATGGTAACCCTTAATCCTAATTATGATGAAAGGGGTTTACTAGGATTTGCATTTCATCCTAACTTTAAAGCAAATGGCCGGTTCTTCGTTTATTATACTGCAAGGCCCCGACCCGGAGGACCACAACCCGGCACTAACTGGAACAACCTGAGCAGGGTTTCAGAATTTAAGGTTTCAGCAAACAGGGATGAAGCAGACATCAACTCGGAGAAATTCATTCTCGAAGAGGATCATCCGCAGGGAAACCACAATGGAGGAACCATCGCTTTCGGACCGGATGGCTACCTGTATATATCAATTGGCGATGGCGGTGGTAGTAACGACAATGGGATCGGTCATGTAGCTGACTGGTATACCGTAAATACCGGAGGCAATGGCCAGGATGTTTATGCCAACCTGATGGGTAATATTTTACGAATTGACATCAACAGTGGAAGCCCATATGGCATACCTGCCGATAACCCGTTTGTTTCTAAACCCGGGAAAGATGAAATCTATGCTTATGGATTTCGTAACCCATACCGGTTTTCTTTCGATATGGGCGGATCTCACCAGCTCTTTGCCGGTGATGCAGGACAGGTATTATACGAGGAGATTGACCTGGTAAAAAAAGGCGGTAATTACGGATGGAACGTTAAAGAGGGTACACATTGTTTCAGCACGGTAGATAACAAAACAGAACTGGCTTCCTGCCCTATGGTTGACACTGCCGGAAATCTACTTATTGACCCTATCATCGAAATGTCTAACGTTAACAATCCAAGGGGTGGACTTGCCACCACGATCGTAGGCGGCAACGTTTACCGGGGCGAAGAGTTGCCTCAACTGAAGGGACAATACATTTTCGGTATTTTTTCGCGCAGTTCAGGCGTGCCAAATGGAAAACTGTTTATATCGAATCCTCCGAAATCAGGACCCTGGTCGTATACTGACCTTGCCCTTAAAAATTACCCGGATAACCTTGGAGTATACCTGAAAGGATTTGGCCAGGACCAAAAGGGGGAAGTTTATATCACCACTTCGGGAGTAGCTGGCCCTAATGGAACTACCGGCAAAGTGTTTAAACTGGCCAATGTTAGTGTTAAAGGATCTTGATGATTTATACTACATGGTCAGGGTAACCGGTTAATTTTAATTGTACGGTTACTCCTGGAGGCGCTGATCCGTATCCATAGTGTCTGATCCGTGATTCGGTTGTCTACTGACTATTTATACCGGTCAAAGGCATTTTTACCGGATCACGGTTCCAGGCATATGGTTTCAGTAGATCATTTCCAGTTGTTTCCTGGTAGCAGGTATTTACGACAAAATGAAAGTGATCGTTGAAATTAACGCTTAAACCAGGAACCGATGCAATCAGTAAATTTATACTACTCCATAATCCTGGTAATCATTATATGGCTGCCTGGTGTCCTGGCCGTACTTTTACTTCATTTTTTTAACAGAAAAAGACAATAAGGCCCAAAATAAAAAGCGGGCATTGTTCTTTCTTCAGATCCTGGAAACCTCAAAATTTTCAAATCTTGCCCAAGTTCCAGCGGGCTTTATATGGTAATTCCCTATGTAACGTAATGCCGCCCCACTTCACTTGATTTAAAATGGGTAAGCCGCAACGTACAAAACTCATGAGCATGTAACCATTATAATCATTCGGTTAAAGACCCCCGGGTATTTATTAGAAGTAACATTAGCTCAGAAGGTGACTAATTATTTAATTGCTTCGATAAGAAAGGCATAGCAACTCATCAGGGTCAGCGAAACTTATGATGTTGGTGTTATCGTAACCCTGGATGTTATAATGAAACTGCACGAAAAACGAGGCAAGCTTATAGGTATCGAACATCTTGTCGTTATTGTGCTGGGTAGAAAGAAATGTGCCTTTGTTTAATACTATTTCTTCCTTTTCAATGTCTTTTAACAGATCAAATTCATGGATGGTCATAGGGTGGATATTTCATGTAACGTTTGTTATGTAAAAATGAGTTTTTTCAAGCAGCGTTAATATGAGCCAACTCAATTCCTTAAATGATTTTAGTCAGTCTGGTTGAAGAAATGCAAATAATTACTGGTGAGTATGGCAAATTACTGAAGCGTCGTGTAGAACCTGTAAGATAACCAGGCACCATAACAGGATGAAAGAGTTTAACTGAAAGAACCCGTAATAATAAAAGGTTTACAACTTACCATGACTGTTAGAACAGGTAAGTTGTAAACCTATAAATGGGGAAATATTATAATTAATGAAACCTGTTGTTTCGCTCGTACCGGCCATTTGAATTTTGATCAAGTACAGTCCTGCAGGATGTTCGTTTGCAGAAACGTTTTGTAAAGTCACAGGCTGGTTCCGGAAATTTTTTAAGGTCTACCTAGCCGCAGGGCGCAAATGCAATACCCCGGTTGAAATCCATCCACTTAATATTCCATTCACCCCGAGTGAGGGGTACCTCATGAAATACAGGATGGCTTAATGCCAGGAGATCTCAACGAAGCTGATTTTGTTCCAATGTGCAGAAAATCTGCAGCGCTTCGTTGAGATGACAAAAAATTGACGTTGCTGAGCCATCTTCGTTGAGATGTCAAAAAATAACCATGCTGAGCCAGCTTCGTTGAGATGTCAAAAAATTGACGATGCTGAGCCATCTTCGTTGAGATGACAAAAATATTGATAACAGGCATAAGTGGTCTTCAATTGATTGCGATTGATGCCGGCCATTAATAAAGCAAGTTTTTTTATTTCCTACAGCCAAAATGATTATTTTGTTAAGGAAATAGCTAATGGCCCTTTAAATGAATCGCAAAATATTAATTGTAACCGGAGATGGTGGAGAAAGTTACGAAACCCTGTATGCCTGCCACCGCTTCCTGGAAGAACAGGATCTGGCGGTAGTGGCAGCGCCGGTCAAAAAAAGATTAAACCTCGTTATACATGACTTTGAACCTGGTTGGGATACTTACGTGGAGAGGCCCGGGTATTTGGTTGAATCAACGCTTGATTTTACTGAGGTCGTTGTAGAAGAATACGATGCCATTTTGCTTTTGGGCGGTCGTGCACCCGAATACCTTCGGCATAATTCGCTGTTGCTTGATATTGTACGTAGTTTTCATCAACAGGGCAAGTGGGTGTTTGCCATATGCCATGGCATACAGATTCTTGTTACAGCAGGCCTTGCAGAAAATAGCTGCATGACCGCCTATGAGCATGTGCGTTCGGAGATAGAAAGGGCTGGCGGCACTTATTCTACCCGGCAGGCAGTAAGGGATGGTAAGATGGTAACAGGACAAACGTGGCAATCCCACCCGGAATTCTACCGGGAAGTGTTTGCCTGCCTGGATGGTACAAGTTAATGAGTTGCCAGACTTTTGAACTTACGGAACAATACTGAATAAAGTTTTAAGCTAAAAGCCATCAGCCCATATACATTTTTAACCAAAACGATCTGCTATGCTAAAAAATGCCCCTAAACTATTTGGTGCTGTTGCCAGAAACGTTTTGATCATGCTGCCCTGCCTGGCCTGCCTCATTGCAAATGGACAAACAACACAAAAAAATGCTTTTCCCGCAATTAATTCAATGGCTATTTTAAAGATTGCAAAGGTTAACCCGCCACTCTCAAAATTTGCACCAGTAATTATCTCCACTTTGACAGGTAAAATAACCGAAGAAAAAACCGGAAAGCCCCTGGCTGGCGTCACCGTTCGCCTGGAAAGCAAAACAACCGCATTGGAAAAAGCAACCGATAACAACGGCAGTTATTTATTTGATGCGGTTTTGCCTGGACTTTATACATTGATAGTTACCAACGTTGGCTACCTGAGAAATTCGAAAGAAATTGTGTTAACCGATGGCCAGCAACAAGTGCAGGACTTTGTGCTTGTTGAAGAGATTGCTCAACTAGACCAGGTGGTGGTAGTTGGTTACGGCTCTCTTCAAAAGCGCGACCTTACAGGGTCGGTAGCCACCCTGGATAATAAACTGATAAGGAGCTTACCCGTGGCTACTATAGACCAGAAAATGGTTGGACAGGTAGCAGGCGTTCAGGTGCAACAACTCTCCGGCTCACCGGGTGGGGGAAGCTCCGTTAAAATTCGTGGCAACGGCTCACTGGGGGCAGGTAACGAGCCGCTGTATGTGGTGGATGGAATGCCTTACTCAGCAGGAATGAATCAGAACCTCAATCCGCTCATCTTTATCAATCCAAATGATATCGAATCGATTACGATTTTAAAGGACGCTTCCTCAACTGCCATCTATGGTTCACGCGGTGCCAATGGCGTTATCATTATAACTACCAAGAAAGCATCAACCGACAAAACCGAAGTAAATGTTTCAGTGATGAGCGGCGTTCAGACGGTACCGGAAAAAGGCCGGCCGCAAATGCTAAATCAAAGAGAATTTGTAGAATTGCAACGGGAAAAAATCAGTATCAAAGTTCGGCAGCTCGAAAATCGCGTACCTGTTACTGCCGATTTCCCTGTAGAATACCAGAATCCGGCTAATCTTGTGGGTGATGGAACGGATTGGTACGACCTGATGTTAAGGCCGGCACTTATACAGGAACAAAACGTCAGCCTGTTAAAGGGGAACAAAGAGTCGCGTATTAATTTCAGTATGGGCCATTTTAAACAAGACGGGGTGTTGCGGTATACGGGCGTTGAACGATTCAGCGCCAAGCTGGGAATGGAATCAAATATAGGGAAGCGGATCAAAATTGGCGCTTCATTGCAGCCAGCTTACATTGTTCAAAACCGCACAAATACAAATGCGAACAGGGAAGATATACTTGGTGTATCCCTTTGGGCAAATCCGTTGTTGAAGCCGTATAATGACAAAGGGGAACTGGTACCTTACCTTGTTTCGCCACAAAATAAATACCATTCGGCATGGAGCTTTGTTAATCCCTTATTCAATATCAGGGAAACAAAACAAACTGACAAGGGTTTTCAAAGCCTTGGCCTGGCCTACCTCGAATGGAAAATTATCAATAACCTTACCCTACGGTCTTCTTTAAATACCAACTGGTCTTCTTCAAAATATTTTCATTTTACACCGGCCTCCATCGGCTCGTCTAACACACCTCCTGTTGCAGGAACAGGCCGTTCAACCAGCATTACGGGTGAGAATTTTGACTGGCTGCTTGAAAATACAGCTACCTATGAAAAAACAATCGGTGCTCACAGGTTTACTGCACTCGCCGGCTATACCACACAAAAAAGCACATCACGCGGCATTAATCTTAACGCAGACCCTTATGCGAACGACCTGTTGCAGACAATCAATGCGGCACAAGCCATCAAAGCCTGGGGAGAAAGTGTTAACCAGTGGAGCATGATATCTTATTTAGGCAGGATCAACTATTCGTTTAATGAAAGGTATTTGCTAACCGCAACCTTTCGCTCGGATGGGTCTTCCAGGTTTGGTTACCAAAACCGCTATGCCAGTTTTCCATCAGTTGCGGGTGCATGGCGAATTTCACAGGAAAATTTTATGGGCGGTCTAAAATCAGTGGATAACCTTAAGCTTCGTGCAAGCTTTGGTACAAGCGGCAATAACAATATCGGTAATTATGCCTCACTGGCATCCATAAACGCTGGTAATTATGTTTTCGGCACTACCCAGGTTTCCGCATCAACTGTAGGTATTTCGAATCCAAACCTTACCTGGGAAGAGTCTCAGCAAATCGACGCTGGTTTAGACCTGTCAATGTTCAACAACCGTTTTACAGTGGTCATAGATATTTATAACAAGAAAAGCAAGAACATGCTTTTGAGCAATATCATACCTGCCATTACAGGATTTAATACACAGATCGTGAATATTGGTAATGTGCGCAACAGGGGTATTGAACTTGCTCTCGGCGGCACCCCGGTATCTTCACGCAGTTTTCAATGGGATGTAAATTTGAATATGGCGTTCAACCGGAACAAGGTGCTTTCGCTAAATGAAAACGGAGACC
>JBBJOD010000509.1:0-4029 GCA_037721715.1 Chitinophagaceae bacterium
GGACTCCTTTCCAAAAGCACTCGAAACGCTTGTTATAGATAGGGGGAAGTCTTTACCAATTCCGAAATTTGATTCATCACAATTCCCGGAAGTGAAAGTGCTTCTGGATGCTGGTATTCACCGGGAACAATATCACTTCCGGCTTGACAGCTCTGAAATGGGTAAAATCTTTGCCGGATCTTCGCCCACCAACGATGGTACACAACTGGTCACTATGAAAGAGCCCCGCGAAAGCTATCCAATTCCTTTGGCGCCGGAACGTGTAGAGGAATTTGCACCAGGACTTGACCCGGAACTGCAGGCACTTGCAGATGCGTTCGGAGAATTTAAAGATAAAATGGAATCTACCGGTAAGGCAAAAATTAAACCTAAACCAATAAAGAAAAAATAGCGATGAGGCGACCGTTATATAGGTTGCCTTTTTTTGCCTGATAGCAAAGCTCAGATAATTTTTTTGGTTACTTCGTTGCAGGCAAAATTGGGAGCCACTGTGAAAAGGCTTAATTTCATTTTCAACCTGACAACTGTGTTATAATGTTCAATATAAAATATTTGACTTTTCTCGCCATTCTTACCGCCTGTGGAAACAACAACAATCAAAACAATCCTAGCAACCAGGCCGACTCGATAACAACCGAAACAGCCACAGAACCTCACCGTCCACAGGTACACTTTTCTCCAAAAGCACACTGGATGAATGATCCGAACGGAATGGTTTTCTATGATAATGAATACCACCTCTTTTATCAATATTATCCGGATAGTACCGTTTGGGGGCCGATGCACTGGGGCCATGCTACCAGTAAGGACCTGGTAACCTGGGTGCACCAACCTATTGCTTTATTTCCTGACAGCCTCGGCTATATTTTTTCGGGCAGTGCCGTGGTAGATTCCAATAATACTTCCGGACTCGGACAGGACGGAAAAATACCCATAGTGGCTATTTTCACGCACCATGATCCCAAAGGTCAAAAACAAGGAACCAATACTTATCAGAATCAGAGCATAGCTTACAGCCTCGATAAGGGAATAACCTGGACCAAATACAACAACAATCCTGTTTTAAAAAATCCGGGGATCAAAGACTTCCGCGATCCAAAGGTTAGTTGGTACGAAGCTGGTAAAAAATGGATCATGACCCTGGCAACATTAGACCGGATAACTTTCTACTCTTCTACTAACCTGAAAGACTGGACCAAAGAAAGTGAATTCGGGCAGAAAGTGGGCGCTCATGGAGGTGTATGGGAATGCCCGGACCTGTTTCCACTGGAACACAATGGCCAAACAGTTTGGGTCTTATTGGTTAGCATCAATCCCGGGGGTCCAAACGGGGGTTCGGCCACCCAGTATTTTACCGGGCAGTTCAATGGCAAAATATTTATTCCCTACCAGACCGATACAAGGTGGATAGATTACGGACCAGATAATTACGCCGGTGTAACCTGGTCTAACACCGGCAAAAGAAAAATTTTTTTGGGATGGATGAGTAATTGGCAGTATGCAAACGTAGTACCTACGGAAACATGGCGAAGTGCCATGACAGTGCCCCGAGATCTTTCCATAGAAAAGGCGGGTGATAAATTCTTCCTCGTCTCCAAACCGGTACCCGAGCTCGACAAGGTCACAGAGCCGGCCATCAAAGCAGAAAATATTGAAGTGGGAGATTATGATCTTACCACAAAAACAGGCAAACTTACCGGTCCGGTGAAGTTATCATTCAATGCCAGCAAGATCGAGAACTTCTCTATCATACTTTCCAATCAATCAGGTGAAAAGATAATTGTCGGTTATGACATGTCTGCCAGGAACTACTTTATTGATCGTACCGCAGCCGGGAAAATAAATTTTGAAAAAGGGTTTGCAGCAAGGCATACTGCACCTCGTTTATCCAATAAAGACTCCGTTGATCTCACTTTGATTATTGACAATGCATCGATTGAATTATTTGCAGACAATGGACTTACCGTAATGACCGCCATTTATTTTCCTAATAGTTTATTTACCGATCTCCATATCCAGTCACCGGATAAATTTAAGATGAATTCATTAAGTTACCACAAGATGAACAGTATCTTAAGGTAAGGTTATTTGAGTAAAACGGAAAGTAACGATCACCAAAGAAGTTTTCTGGTACTTTGCATGAGTAGTAATTTTAAATACCAGGTTATTTCTTGGACCAGCCTTTAATCTTGCTGAAGATATTCTCCTCATCCTTTTTACCTTCGCTGCCAATTAAAAATCCATAAGGCTTTAATGGCTCGATATGATCACAAATAATCTTGAACACTGCAAGGGTTGGAATTGCGACGACCATACCGGGCACTCCCCAAACCAGTTCACCCACAACAATAACCATAATGGTAAATAGCGGGTTGATATTTACTTCTGAACCAACTACCAGTGGTTCGAGTATATAGGTTTGAACGAACTGAACTATAACATAGGTAATAATAATAGCAATTACCAT
Organism: Chitinophagaceae bacterium; assembly: GCA_037721715.1. Classification (GTDB taxonomy): domain Bacteria; phylum Bacteroidota; class Bacteroidia; order Chitinophagales; family Chitinophagaceae; genus JADCRZ01. Next base: position 2,468 of record JBBJOD010000509.1, read on the forward strand.
TGTGCTGCCACCACCTTGTGTGATGGCCATAAGGATGGTAAATCCGGTACCTGCCAGGTTTCCTATAAAAGGTATAATTTCAAGTAGGCCGCATAGGATGGCAAAGAATATGGCATTTTTTATACCGGCAATGAAAAACCAATTCCATACATTACCCAAAGCATCATGATCATCATACCCAAACCTGTCAGGTATTTGGTTACTACCTTTGAAGCTTTTGATATAATCACCCTGGCATTTTCTTTGTTTTCGGGAGGAACCAGTTTAAGTATAAAACTTTTCAGGTGGGTCCGAAGGTATAATAACAGGAATAGATAAACGAAAGCCAGGATCGTATCGACAAGTATACCGGAAATTGACCCCATAATGGCGGTAACAATTTTGCCTGACGCTCCCCCACCGCCGGACTTTTGCTCTTCCATCATTTTTTGCTGTTCTTGTGGCGATATACCTGCTTTGTCGCTGATAAATCCCTGCAACTGGCTGATAGATTTGCTAACATTTTCTTTAAGCTGAGGCAGGTCTTTAGAAATGCCGGCAACCTGTGCGGATAACAATGCCACGATACCTGCAATGACGATCAGCAGTAGTAGTACACACAGAAATGTAGAAAGTCCCCTGGATACACCTTTTTTTTCAAGCTTCCCGCTGAGAGGAAGAAACAGCAGGGCAAGCAGTGCAGCAATAGCAAAGGGGGCTAAAAAAGGCTTGGCAAAATACAGGCCACCAAAAACGAGTACAAAGAATAAAATTACCTGTATAGCCTTGCTTAATGTTACTGTTTTCATGTTTACATTTAGGTAATCTAACCTTAAATGTAACAAAGGCTGCCGGTATATTTCTCATTATTTAAAGCATGCCTTTTTTTCTGCAGGTGTTGTTTCATAGTCGGGTAATATCTTCAGTTCACCCTCTTAAAAGTACAGCTCCTTACCTACTTCAAAGTTAATCTTCCCGGTAGTTCCCGGCTTACCGGTTTTAACTCTCCAGAAATCTGCTGATTCAATTTAAGTCGCTTAGATACTTCGTTGAATGAACCAGGAAGGTTCACGACAATTCCTTTACTTTCTTCTTCGTCTGTGATGGTAATTCCCGTCATCTTTACTGTTATGATCTGATAAAAATCATTTTCTAGTTTCTGGAAGTGTCCCCGAAAAAGGTCTGCCTTGAAAGAATGAAGCATTTGTTGAGGGCTTATAGACACCAGGTTGGGCAGAACGATATTTTCGGGAACATTGCAAGTTTAAGGCGGGTGCAAATTTGAATTCATTCATTATATTATGTCGAAAACATAACTTTGAATTACAACGAGTGAGAGGAGCATTTCCAATTTTCTCTTTAACTCTGTTAAGTTAAAATCAAGGCAGATGAAAAGTAGGCTCCTTGTTTTATGTTTGATACTATTGATTTGCGGCATATTACCTGCACAGCAAAAATTGTAGGTGTTAATACCAACCACATTGGAGGCATAGAATAGAATAATAACCACTAAAACGTTTGTATGAAATTACCGCTCGCATTTCTTGTTATTGTTTTAACGGTCAGCTCTTTTAGCAGGAAAG
>JBBJOD010000510.1:0-4022 GCA_037721715.1 Chitinophagaceae bacterium
ACCCCTCATCATTGTGCAGGTAGCCGGGATCATTTTCAGGAACTGTTTTATTAAAAAAATTCTCCAGGTCTTTTCTAACCGTTGGGTCCGCATTTTCGTTTATACAAAGCGAAGCAGAGGTATGCTGAATAAATACTTGTAAAATACCAACAGCAAGATCCATGATTTGTGGAAGTGCATGGCTAATTTCATTAGTAATCAGGTGAAAACCCCTTTTTCTTTCTTGTAGTTGAAGCTTTTGCTGATATATTCTTATCATAATATAGTTGCTTAAATTCGCATAATCGTAAACGGTATCTTTGCGCGGCATCTCTCGTTGCAATGAAGAACTGAACTTCGGGAAAAGCTTCGATAATTTTTCGGGCTAGCGGCGGTGTCCCGGCCAATGTTCGGAAAGCGCCTGAGAGGTAATGATAACTGTTTCTGACTGCGTTTCTAATTGCATGAATTTACTTTTTGATTATTAATTATACAAAGCAACCTTCGCTGAGTGACAACCTTATGTCACTAAACTCCATTTATTTTACCTGAATATCGATTTTATTTATTTCAACCTCACCTTCAAAGCAAAGCATAGCCAGGATAATTAAATGATTGTGATGCGTCATCTACAACCAGGATCCAGTCATTACCCGGACCGGCGTTTCCAGGAGGATTAAAAGTTTCCTTTCTCCTGGCTTGAAAAACCTTGAAAGGCTTAAGGGTTAAACGGTTGTCATTATTATACAGTTTGCCATCCCGGGGATTATACCACCAGGCATTTAATTTTTTGGCCTTCATCCGGGGAAGATCTATAATGAAATCGGCACCACTAGTAGAATATGCGAACAAGTAAGAATAATTTTTTGCACGGGCGCATTGAATATGATTTTCCACGCCCGTATCTGCAGAAAGTAACAAACCTTGATCTGGAATGCGTTCAGAAATGTTCATGGGCCTTGATTCCATCAAAGCCCTTACAAAAGCCATCTGTTTACCGCCTTCATAATCCAGTGCCTGGTACCAGTAATTATTGAAATGAGTTTGCTTGTCTATCTTGTCTGGCTTGTCCATCTGCCAGATGCCGTTGGCGCCATATGTAAAACCCAAACTGCCAGCCAATATTGACCAGTAAGCCCGTTGCCTTAAGTGCCAGGCATTGAAAACACCGTTCTTAAACGCATGTTGAATGGGATGTTCTTCATAGCATGGCTCCGACTCCAGCGTCGGTTTCACCGGAAGTGTATCGTAATCCTTCGCTATTCTTTCGTAGTTTTTATTTCCGACCCGGTGCCCCGATTGAATCATATTGAAATCAAGCCAGCTTTTGTTGTGATAAAATTCACTGGTGGAGGTTGCAGGCGGCCTGTTGGTACCGCCCTGCGGATGAAAACTAATCAATATCTTAAAAGGATTGCCGTCAGCATATGTTTCGGTAAGTCCTTTAGCGAGGTTGTCATAAATTTCATCCTTTCTTCCCCAAACATCCCCACCCAGGATCCAGATTATGTTCTTGTTATTTTTATACCTGGTGCCCAGGTACCTGCCATACTGGTATGCAGCAATGGTGTCCTTTTCTAGTGGAAATGAAATACTATCGTTCTTGCTGTTTTTTCTTTTTTCGGTGTAGGTACTTGCCCATGCGGGAAGTAAGCCCATATACAATCCAAGTTGTTCAGCAGTCGTCACAATAAAATCCACCTGTTTCCAGTATTCGTCATTGGGACTTTTGAAATCGTTGTTATTAAACGGTGCAAAACCATATGCGTTTTTATCAGCCACTTCCCAGCCTAAAAGGTGCGCCTGTATCACTGAAAATTTTTTCGACTTTCGGTCTTTGAGGTACTTTTCGGCCTCTTCCCTGTTCAGGCGAATAAACAGGTTCCATGCTGTATCACCCAGCCAGAAAAAAGGATCACCATTCTCCTTTACAAGAAAACGGCCACTCTTGCTTACCCTTAATAGAGAGGGCCCTGGTGCAATTTTGAAAGATGAGAAAGACAGGATAAAAATAGCAACAAGTAAACCGAACAAACAGGAAGAAATTCTCATTTTTGCTTTTTTGTCATATTGTTGATAACAGCTGCTATCTTTTCTTTGTCAGCAACTGATTTCAGTATTATATAGGAGTGGTTGCTTTTTGCACCGGTTATCCACTTGTTGCTTCCATCCGGCTCAACCTGGCACTTTCCGTTGGAGACTATTGCGAAAAAATCTTTCCATTTTTCCGTCAACAACAAAATGGCTACCTGGTCCCAACTGGGCCGCCCAGCAAATTGATTATATAATTCAAAAGCCATGTACACAGGGCTTTCACTGGAAAGTTCACTTTTTAAATCTGGTCCTCCGGAAATAATCTTGTTGCCTATTTCCCAACCACAGAAAATGACTGGTTTTGTCCATTGTGCCAGACAATACACGGTCGACTGGGGATCGGGACGATAAAAATTCGCTTCCTTTCCAGCTGGAAATATACCGCCCATGCATATCCACCTGGATACTTTCCGTAACACCAGTGCTTTTCCTGACAGGGTAGAATACTTGTCAGGGTCAGATTGTAAAAGGTCCTGCAGTGAAGTGAGATGGCCAACCGTCACGATAACTACTGAGCCATCGGCACTGCTGTTTAATATCTTTCGGTATAAGGAAACAGCTTCCCAGGCTTCCATATAAGATGTTAATTGATGGGGGAAGTTTTCACTGATCTGCCTGGTATACCGGGAATGATTTTTTAGAGCCGCCTGTGACTTTTTAAAACCTATAGGTATCGTGCTTTTGCCAAAATATGTATTAATGGCTTCAACACATAAAGGAGCATATGGATCATCACTGGTAACAATAACCGCAGATAATATCAACTTTCTGTTAGAGGCCAATTGGTGAACCATGGCCAAGGCCGCCACATCGTCCACATCAGAATCAATATCCATGTCGAGAATCACCCTGGTCTGTGAATAGGAGTTGCTGCAAAATATACAAAGGGAACACCAGAAAAATATCAGTTTCATGAATACCAAAATGAGACGCAATAAAAATAGGAATAAGATCTGGTGATTGAACGTTTATCTTCAATTAGCTAATACCTTACTATCTTTTGCACTACTACCCTGTCGGTAAAAACCGCTCTTACCAGGTAAGTGCCACTTGCCTGGTTACCAATATTAAATAGGTAGTTATTGCTGGCTCTGCCGGTTGTATTCAGGTCGATGATTTTTTGCCCGGAAATAGTGTAAACCTGCAAGGCTAACAGGTTAGATGGCTGCGGAAAAAATTGAACGGTGAACGAACCGGAAGTCGGGTTGGGCGATACCAGGAAGCCCTTGGTTTTCAGGTTAGGGTTCACCGTTACAGTACGCAGGTTGATATCATCTAGGTATATATTATTTTCATTACCATTAGTGTTCCTGAAAGCGAACAGCAGGTTACCCATACCTATATAAGCGGCAAGGTTGATGGAATCTTTTCGCCACTCGGAAGTCGCAGGTATAAAAGCTGCCTGAGTTGCGGCTTGCCTGGTTACTAATGAACTCCCCCACTTTTTATAAAGCGAAAGGTAAGAAGCTCCGCAATCGGTACTTACCAATACTTCCAGTGTATCCCAGTTATTTTGCTGGGTAGTCACCGAAGTGTATGTAGCAGCAGCCACCTGGAACGATAAGACAACAGTGTCGAGGGAATTTGGCAGGGTGATACCTGGTAAGCGCAGGTCGCTTTTCTGGCCAATCAACCTGTTCCCGATGTTGTTAATCATTATGCTTGCATTGCCGGTTTTTGCAACGCCTGTCACCCGTTTCCATGCAATGCCATTGTTGGCAAAGATATCCCAGCCTGGCGTTATAAACCCGGTATTTTCAAAACCTTCGGATACAGCTGTTACTGGCGGGAAGTATTGAAAAGCCAGTGAACCATTATTATCAAGTGGCGCTTCTTCAACATTGTTATTTGGAAGGGAAACATTTATACTAAGCAGGTGGTTACCCGTTGGTGCTGGCACATCATTAATAACAACAGTCGTTGATGCCGAAGGCGCCAGAGAACCATTC
>JBBJOD010000511.1:0-4021 GCA_037721715.1 Chitinophagaceae bacterium
ACGATGAGTGGAAAGATAAGAAAAGTTGTAAGATGAACTACGAGGTGCAGCGGCCAGTTTTTGAGTCCGGCCCTGAGCTTTTGGAGGTCTAGTCGAAGCCCGTAAAAGAAGAAGATGAACGATACGCCATAGGATGCCATCTCTGCCAGGGGAAAAGGACTGTCTTTTGCGCCGGCTTGCGGCCATAGCCAGGCAAGCACTATCACAACAAGGAGTGCCAGCACAAATCCATCCAGCCCAGCCTTTTTCATCAAAGTGGTGATATTGCGTTGCATTCCTGTTGCTTTACCTGCAGCCCCTTTCATAAGTGTTGCATTTGATTTAGTGATTATATGAACTGTTGGCCGATGGCTTCCATTGAAACGATTTGCCAACTAAACCTGTAAAGAGTAGGTATCATTGAATGAGTGATACCAGTTAGTTTTTATCATGGCGATAATGACTTGCCATTGAATGCTGTCTTGTTGGCTACCCTGTTGTTCTTTCTAAGCCATTTCACTACCACGTCTGCTGCCAGTACCATAAACAGCGGGTGCAGTTCATACCTGAACCGCATATTTTCACCATACTCAAAAACGGTGCTTATTGCCAATATGAAAAAAATGATCGTCATTATAACCGCATGAAGGGTTGAAATGAACCTCGACCTGATGGCATCCCTGATCGTTATAAAAATTACCATAAAATAAATACAAAATAGCGGTATTGCGGAAACGGCCAGAGCGATACGCCTTTTTTTCTCTTCAGAATAAAGATGAGACAGGTTAAACGAACAGACAAGATCGTAATAGCTAAGTTTATCGTTGTTCGGCTTCAATTTATAATAGCTGGAAGCCGGCGAAAAAAAAATGATAAATGAGAAAAGTGTATGTTGAAGATAGCTTGCAGGGTGTTTGGCTACATATTGCCTGCCTGCTTCCATGTATTGCTGCGACACCTGCAGGTACCCGGCATGGTTCATATTTATAAAGGAATCATTCTTTGTTTCGCTTAATAAGATCGGGTCGTTTAAACCAGCAAACGTTGCCTTGTAATCATCCTTGATATATTTTTTATAATAAGAGATCGGGTAAAAAGGATGAATAGCCGAGATGGTAGTTGAATCACTGACGTTCTCATTATGAAAAACTATTCTTGCAAAATTAATTCCCAGCCAGGAAGAAGGCGAAAAGCTTTTGAATATGAAATAGTTTTTAAAATACCACCCGCTTACCAGGCTTACGGCAAGAAGCGAACCAATGAAAATCAACCGTACGCCTTTTTTATTATAATACTGGAAGATTAAAATACCGCAAATTACCATCAACAAAAATAAATGATAATTGCTACGGGTTAAACATAAAAGGGTTAGCGTTGCAAACAAGGCAAATGCCCGGCCTGATGTGGGCGTTTTTACAAAGTTCAGCAGGAAGCTACTAGAGATAAGCAGCAGCAGGGAGGTAAAAGACGTATAAAACAATTCGTTTTCAAACAGGATAGTGGCCGGATTTAACAGGTAAAGGCATGACGCTATCAGCGGCAGGTATTTGTGCGCCGTGGTTTTTCGAAGTAGGTGAAAAAGCAGGTAACCATTACTGAAAGTTATTAAAAGAAACAGGATCTCAAAGGCCAGGGGAGCGTACGAACCGCTGCACTTTAACACCACCCCCAGCAAAAAATTAAAGACAGGTGGTTGCGAATGCTGGTACCAGAGACTAAGGAGCAGGTTCTCCCGGAGGCTCTTAACATTCAAGTATTGCCAGTAATCGAAAATAGCTGCGTATTCAAATGAAATACCCGATAATTTTGCGATAAGCCTTGACAGGATGAAACAGGACAGGAGTATAAAAAATTGAATGCGAAAGGATGGTAATATGATTCGGTGATTCAATTGGATGTGTATTCAATTTATTCAACGTTCGTTATTCATTTGCCAAAAACCATTCTTTTTTACAAAGTGATACTTTTGGCTGCACGCTCAAAATACGTTAACTAAAGAACAAATTATGAAATTTCAGTTCTGGTCCGTCGGCAAGGTACATGAAACTTATGTGAAGGCAGGTATTGAAGACTTCACCAGGCGCCTGTCGCATTATTACCCGGTAGAATGGGCAATAATACCAGTGCCCAGGAATTCGGCTACCCTTAATGAATCGAATCTTATAAAAAAGGAAGGGGAATTTATCTTAAGCCTGGTAAAAAAAGACGATTTCCTGGTAGCGTTAGATGAAAGAGGCAGGCAAGTGACTTCGGAAGGATTGGCTGAGTTGATTCAAACAAAGGCCAATAATAGTGTCAAGCAAATAATATTTTTAATAGGTGGCGCGTATGGGCTCGATAAACCGGTGCTAAAAAGAGCTGATTTTGTTTGGTCATTATCATCACTTGTTTTCCCGCATCAACTCGTAAGATTGATACTTTCTGAACAAGTTTACCGGGCATGCACTATTTTGCGCAATGAAAGGTATCATCACGCTTAACAATTGTACGGTACCCGTTTTATTCTTAAAATTAATTCTTATTGATGTTCTCCATTACTCTTACCATAATAGTTATAACCTGTCTCGTTTCATTTGCTGCATTTAATAATGAAAAAATAAAAAGCGACCTGCTTTTCTGGCCTGCAGCCATACAGGATCAAAAGCAATATTACCGGTTTTTCAGCTACGGAGTTATACATGGCGACCTAATGCACCTGGGGTTTAACATGTTAACCCTGTACTCGTTTGGTACAATGGTAGAAAAATACTCCTTTGCCAGTGTTTTCGAAAATAAGGCTAATCTGTTCTACCTGGCTTTGTATTTATCAGCGATAGTAATTTCTACGATACCCGATTACTTCAAGCACAAGAACGATCCGTCATACCTCGCGTTGGGTGCTTCCGGTGCAGTATCGGCCATCATATTTGCCGGGATAATTTTAAATCCTAAAATAGAGCTTTCCATCATTTTCTTACCGTTTCTACGCATCCCGGGATATGTTTTTGGAATTTTATTCCTGGTTATTTCCGCCTACCTGGCAAAAAGGGGCAGGAGTAATATTGGGCATGGTGCCCACTTTACCGGCGCCGTTTACGGACTTCTGTTTACCATTATTGCCACGAAGGTCTATTCGGGCTACGATGCTATGGGAATATTCTATCACTCGATCATGACCCGGTAGGAATAAATTTTACCTGTAGCATTTTGCTGGTGTTACCTGTAATCTTAAACCGGTCATCAATTCGGTGTCCAACAACCCAAATGATCTTTTTATTCATTTCGAGCACCCAGGTATTTTCTTTTTCTGTGACTGAAATTTTATTGTCAGACATAAAACGGTTTAATTTCTTTTTTTTCTTCATCCCCAAAGGATAAAAGTAATCTCCTTGCTTCCGCTTTCTAAGAATCAAAGGAAAGCTGATAGATAGCGCATCTAGCTGCGCTGTCAACGGCAAGGAAGATGGCTGGAAATTGATAACGGGTTGCTCTTTGAGTTCCAGCGTGCCATTTTCAAACGGAAATTTGCCAGCTGAGCCTTCAATGACAATGGTTTGAGAAAGTTCTGTTTTGATGGGAGAAATGATCAGCCAGTTCCTGCTTTTAATAATCCTAAACAAGGAAGACTGCACATACTTACTGGTTTCGCTGTCAAGCAGGCCAATGACTTCCTGCGACTGCCGGGCCGAAAACCCAAACTCTTTAATGATCTCGTAAGTGACTGTCTCCAGGGGTTTTGTTTTTTTTAACTTCAAAACCGGGATGAACATTTCATGGCCCCTTTTTTCCATCAATTTTTTTTTGTGCTGATCGATGGCCTGGAAATACAATTGCTCCGCTTCGCGGAAACGCACAATATTCTTCGCAAGGTTTTCTTCGGCTTGTGCGAATACTTTCTGAACAACTGGCAGTAAATGATGACGGAAATAGTTTCGGGTGTATTTATCAGAAGCGTTAGACGAGTCTTCCCTGAATGATAACTGGTAATGATCGGCGAAGGCATACAACAAAGATTTGCGCGCAAACAGCAGGGGCCTGATTATATTACCCTGCTTCGGTAAAA
>JBBJOD010000052.1:0-14589 GCA_037721715.1 Chitinophagaceae bacterium
ACAGCCTTTCTTTTTATACCTGGCGCATTCTATGGTTCATGTTCCTATTGCCGCCTCTCTAAAGTTCAAAGGAAAAAGTAAGCTCGGGTTGTTTGGCGATGTGATGATGGAAGTTGACTGGTCTGTAGGGGAGATCATGAAAACCTTACATGAAAATGGATTGGACAAAAATACGCTTGTTGTATTCACCAGCGATAATGGGCCATGGCGGAATTTTGGTAATCATGCAGGCAATACTGGCGGCTTGCGGGAAGGAAAAGGCTCGAGCTGGGAAGGAGGTACCCGAATCCCCTGCATCATGCGCTGGCCTGGCAAAATTCCTGCAGGAACGGTTTGCAACAAAATTTCATCCACGCTCGATTTGTTACCTACCATAGCAAACCTAACCGGCTCGAAACTTTCGACCAACAAGATTGATGGCATAAATATCCTGCCTTTATTATTTAATGATCCCGATGCCAACCCAAGAGATGAACTGGCTTATTACTATAAGATAAACGACCTGGAGGCTTTCCGAAAAGGACAATGGAAATTAGTATTTCCACATCTTGGACGGACCTATAAAAATAACCTTCCCGGACAGGATGGATGGCCTTCCCCTACTCCGGAAATAAAGGTAGAAATGGCATTATACGATCTCAGTATAGACCCTGGAGAAACGATTGATGTGCAATCCCTCCACAAAGATGTGGTGCAGGCACTGCAGGCCCTAGCGGATAAATATCGTAAAGACCTCGGAGATGATCTTACGAAAATAGCTTGCAGCAATTGCAGGCCGGCGGCCAAATTGGAATAAGAACCGGTGGCAACAGGTTGCCAGAATCCTGGCATGTTCTTTTGCAGCGTCTTCACTATTATAAAACTTACAAGAGTATTTGGTGAACTTTCATGCAATAGGTTTTCTATCAGATATTGAAGTGTAGTTCTGTATATGTTAAGTTGCATCTAATAACCCGCAAAGGTGGGGAACAAATCTTTTAAAACAGCTTTGCTTCTAATTGGGAAGGCACCGGCTTAACGGTTGCTTTATGTTTTTCATACTCCGTTTTAAACACGGCAATAATATCAGGATTGGCTTTGCTGAGGTCATATTTTTCTGAAGGATCCTGGTCAAGATTATACAACAGCGGCGGATCATGGGCAGCGGCAGCTTCCTGGCTATAGGAAGGCTTAGTGGTGAAATGCGCCTTCCAGGGGCCTTTCCTTATTGCATACAAATTAGGCCCGTTATAAAAATAGATAAGTTCCCTCATATTTTTGCTTTCACCTTTAAGCAGGGACAACATATCAACTCCATCCAGTTGCTGATCAGCGGCAAGTTCTGCGTGTGCAAGTTTAGCAAGGGTAGGAAACAAATCCATTGAAGTGGCCAGTGAAGCAGATACCTGGTTGGGTTTAATAATACCAGGCCACCAGGCGATTGCCGGAACCCGCATTCCTCCTTCATAGGCGGAACCTTTACCTTCAAACAGTAATCCTGCCGATCCTCCGTTCTCTTTCTGGGTCAACCAGGGGCCGTTATCACTGGTAAAGAAAACAATCGTGTTTTTATCTATTTTATTTTCTTTCAGTGCTTTTATAATCTGTCCTACGCTCCAGTCGAGTTCTGCCACTACATCACCGTATAATCCTCTTTTACTGGTTCCCTTATAAGCCGGAGAAGCGAATAGAGGTACATGCGGAAAATTATTGGGATAATAAAGAAAGAAAGGTTTGTTTTTATTACTCTTAATGAAAGCAACAGCTTCTTCAGTATATCTTTTTGTTAAAGTAGTTTGATCTGGATTTTCTTCCACTGCCTTTTCATTTCTGATCAATGGCAGCGGAGGAAATTTATTATTAGGGCGTGGAAGCATATCGTTGGAGTACGGAATGCCAAAATAATAATCGAAACCCTGCTTCGTTGGAAGATATTCAGGGAGATGGCCCAAATGCCACTTACCGATACATGCCGTGCTATAGCCCTTCTGTTTCAAAACTTCTGCTATGGTAATCTCTGTTGGCGACAAACCTCCTGCTGAATAAGGAAATAACACACCGCTTCCTCCCGTCATACCTAGTCTCACCGGGAGCTTACCGGTAAGCAATGCTGCCCGACTTGGCGTGCAGATATTAGCTGCAACATAAAACTGGGTAAGCCGCATTCCTTCCGCCGCCATCCGGTCGAGGTGGGGAGTATTGACAGAGGGATGGCCATAACATCCCAAATCGCCATAGCCCAGATCGTCTGCAAGGATCACTATAATGTTTGGAGGAGATGTTTGCGCATATACTGGCATCTCCCGGAGTAATAAACAGAGCAGCGCAAAATTAAAAAATGTAAAGTATTTCATATATGTATTAACGTTAGACCAGTCAATGTGATCATTGTTGTAGTGATATAATTCTTAGGTTTAGTGAACTGTCACATGTTTAACCTGTATAGCCATAGGCAAGTAATAGTCCTCTCCAATATTAGCCCAGGCTTCAATCCTGTATTTTCCTTTTGACACGTTTATTCCGGCTAAATCAAATTTTCTTTCACCCGGTTTTACCTCAACCGATCTTTGAATATTTCCGATTCTCATAAAGAGTCTTGTTGCGGAGGGGATAGAGTTCTTAAAGGAAACAGTAAAATTAAAGGTTCCTGGATGCTGCAGCGCTACTTCCCAGTACCCTTTGTTCTTATCCTCTTCCCATATACCCCCATAAGTCATGCAATCATTCCGGTTCAGGATGGTGGGATTCTCATATTTTGTTCCGATAATAGCAGCTTGGGGAACAAGGTGGGGACTTTGTATTACTTCCCTATACCAACTATCGAATTCAAGCCGGAGTTCTGATAACTTACCTGCATGAGCCTTACTGATGTTTTTTAACTCATTGGATCATCTTCCATGTCATATAGTTCCAAACAAGCAGGGGCCGCATTTTCATCACACATGCCCACCATTTTATACTTGCCTTTTCTTACGGCTATGTTACGGTACGGTTCCGGATAACCCCTTGCCCAGTTGAAAAACATGGAGCGCTCTTTCCAGGCAACTTCGCTATTTCTTAACAAAGGCACTAAACTTTTACCATCTATTTTTACACCGGCAGGAAGTGTAAGACCGCAAAGCTCCGCTAAGGTAGGAAGTACATCATAATGTGCGGCGGGAACATCTATTTCCTTATCCCCGTTAACAGTTCCGGGCATTTTGATGTAAAATGGAACCTTTACTCCACCATCATATACAGAACCCTTTATTGCTCTCAGGCCATCCTTATATCTTTGTTGCTGGGGACCATTATCTGTCATAAAAATTACAACTGTATTTGAATCTAGTTTTAGCTGTTCCAATTTTTTGAAAAGCCTTCCCAGGTTATCATCAATATTAGAAACCATGCCATACACCTTTCTTGCATCCGCCTGGTTTTTTTCAGACATTTTTGGAAACGCTTTCCGGTTTTTGTATGTAGCTGAATCAATTGTCAGCCCTTTGTACATATCCAGGTATTTTTGAGGAACCTGCAGCGGCTCATGCGGCGCATTAAAAGCCAGGTACAGGAAAAATGGTTTTTTGTGATTGACTTCTAAAAATTGTAAAGCCGCGTCGGTGTAAACATCAGAACAATACCCTGTTGTTTTAACCGGAACTCCGTTATGTACAAGGGTTGAATTGAAATAAGAACTGTCTTTTTTGTAGTAATTATAAATATCTCCTACTTGTCCTATTCCACCTCCGCTATGTACCAGCGATTGGTCAAACCCCTGTTCCATAGGCCTGAAAGGATAGTTATCACCCAAATGCCATTTACCTATGATCGATGTTATATATCCGGCCTTTTTCATTAGTTCGGCAATCGTAACTTCTTCGGTAGCCATAATAGCCCCTCCGTTATAGGTGTCATGAACACCTGTACGAAGCGAATACCTGCCGGTCATAAGACTCGACCTGGTAGGAGCACAAACAGGTGAAACGTAAAAAGAAGTAAAGCGTGTACTTGTTTTCGCAAGCTGGTCAATTACAGGCGTCTTTACATCAGGATTGCCATGAAACCCGATATCTCCATACCCCTGATCATCTGTAACAATAAGTATTACATTAGGCCTTGACTTTCCCTGGGCAACTGTTATAAACGGAATAAATAAAATCAACCAACAAATTAATAAACGAGGCATAAAGCCAATAAGATAAAGAGATGAGCCTGTAAGAATAAGGGTGTTTTGTTCCCTTTCTATACTTAAAGACTTCAATGTTTTGAAATTAGTGGTTGTTATTTTCATGCACTTTAATTCTAGCGTGGTGTTTCCTGTGAGTCCTCCAACGTATGTATCACTAAAAAAAAGCTCTTCTTCAGGGCGTTTATATAAAGCCAGTTTTGAAAATACGTCAATTTGCTGATCATGGTGAAGTTTAAGAATATATGTTTTGTAGGCCCGACATTCATATTACCATATTACCTTTGCTTTGCGTTTGTACTTCGCAATAAAGTAGTTGGAAGTGCATTTGTGGAAAGTTAATTTTTATACTATTCCATAATCCCCCATAAACATATTATAGCGGCATTTTAAATGAAAACTAAGGAGTATCTTGAATCGATATATTTAGGAAATAAAATCAAAAAGATGAAAAGAACCTTAAAGCCTGAAAAGACACTATTTACGCTATTGCTTGCTGTATTCATAATGACTACTTCGACGATGACCTTAGCACAAACCAGCAAACAGAATTTTACGCAGCTAGACACCACTACTATTGAGAGAATACTAGGTATAAAGGGTAAGTCTAATAGCGGTGAGTACAAAATAACTATTCCGCAAAATGATTTGAGCATTATGGTAGATGACTTCAAGATCATTCCTGCCATGGGTTTAGGTACATGGGTAGCTTTTACACCTTCTAAAAACGGTGCCATGGTTATGGGGGATATCATTATTACTGAAACTGATTTAAAACCTGTACAAAAGGAGATCATCAGGCAGGGATTAACTATTACAGCCATTCATAATCATTTTGTACGCAATCATCCTAATGTAATGTATATGCATATAGGTGGTTCGGGCGGTACTGAAATGATGGCGCAAAAGGCAAAGGCCGTACTTGATAAAGTAATGGAACTTAGAGGTGGTGATCCTGCAAAAGGAACAGCATCTTCTGAAGCGGTGACAAATACGCTTGATACAAAAAAGCTGGATGAATTAATTGGTTATAAAGCTGAAATGAGTAAAGGTGTTTATAAATACACTATTGGGCGACCCGATGTGAAGCTTACGGAACATGGTGTGCCGGTTACTAGTTTCTTAGGTTTCAATACATGGGCTGCTTTTCAAGGCACCCCTGATAAAGCGGCAGTTGCAGGAGATTTTACCATGCTCGAAAATGAGGTAGCACCTGTAATAAAAGCATTGATTGAAAATAATATTGAAGTGGTCGCTGTGCATAATCACATGGTGCATGAACAACCAAGGATATTTTTTTTACATTATTGGGGAATTGGTAATGCAGAGCAGCTGGCAAAAGGACTTAGGTCAGCTTTAGACCAGACAGGTAAAAAGCAACGAAGCATGAATATGCATACGCAGTGAAATGGAGATCCAATTACAATAAATTAAATAATAATAAATAATAGATCTTATAAAATTCCTCACCTCATCTATTTTACCGTCACATATCATTGCTAGATTTCCTGCAATCTTTTAAAAACAGATGGGCATGGGGTAAACGAAACAGGCTGTCAGCAGTATACAAATAAAAAGGGTTAATCAGACCGTTGATAACCCTCTTTTTAGTGAAATTGGCAGTAAGCTAAACCAGGCGCTATCTTTTACTTGACAGAATAACGCACGAATTCCCCATAGCCAATCGAAGACATACCTGTGATACCCTGACCCGAACCTAATCCAACGGAAGGGAAAGCCTCATACTTTCTTGTCCCGACATAAATATCTGGTGCAAAATCGTAGTTATCGTTCAGCGCCAGCGGAGTACCGAACAGCGCGGTAATTTCCGCAGCGGTTACGGTGAAGCTGGCAGGTAATGATGTAATATCGGCTTTGAAAACCTTTACATTCGCAGCGCTTTTCCTGACGACAACATCAACCTTCGTAGGAGGTGTTGCTCCAGGAAAGAACACGGCCACTTTAAACTTACCCTGGAAAGTGGCCTGGCTGCTGAAAGTTATGTTTGCGGTGGTGCCACCTGTTTCAAGGTTAGTTGAAATGGCAGGAACATCTTCGATATTAACATTCTTAGGTATGGCGCCATTGTCCTTGGAACAACCTATAAACGCAGTGACAGTGATTAGAGTAAGGGCTGTTAGTAATTTTATTTTTATAAATTTCATAAACTGTTATGTTATTTAGTGAGGGATCGTTTAAGGTTGCCAAAATACTTTAAATGATTCAGGTACTTTTTGCGGCGGCGCACTCGAGTTCAGCGCTATCTCGTTTACGCTAAACGGCAATGACCAGGGATATTTCCTGTCGTTTGATACGGGTGTTACCTTGCCGTCCGGACCTGTTACACTTGTAACGGCTCCCTCGGGAGCAGGTGCAAACAACATCGGATATTTTGTTCTCCTGTAATCGGTATAATTATCTACGGGGTTCTCAATCCTGTTGATCCATTTCTCAGTCATGATAAACTCCAGTTTTCTGGCATCGTTCCCGGCATCATACGCTGCGAGCACACCGGCTTTGTAGGTAGTAGTGGCGGGCAGTGGTGCGATGGCAGGAACGGTTTGGGGAGATCCTGCAGAACCTGGTTTTATGAAATTACCAATGATATAATCCATCTGTGCAAATGACTCATCAAGTGCTTTGGCGAAAACGATTCTTTCAGTTCCCGGAGCCAGCCCTGCATTGATCAGTTCTGCTTCCAGGTACAGGCGGTCTGCATACGTAAGGAACTGGTGGGGAAGCGCGCCTGTTCCTGCATTCTGTGCGCCGATTGAGTTAATGGTTACGCCAGCGCCTGCATCATAACGGCCACCTGCAGGATAGATACCTAATAGTGAATAGGTCTGGCTGTTGGAACCATCGCGGCAGGGCCCGGTTGAACCAAACAGGATGCTGATAAACCCACCGTCGCGAAATTCCGTACAGTTTTCCGGTACACCGGCTGCTGGTTTTTGGTTATAGATATAATAAGGTATCCTCGGGTCAGCGACTCCGTTCAGAATGTTTGCATTCCTTCCTTTCATGATCTCATACAACCATGGGCTGAAAAGCTGGCCACCACGCTGGGTAGCGTTGTAGTCTCCAAAGGCGGGATGCCTGTCATCAGTGCTACCAATAGGTCCGTAAGGCAACATAAGGCTTTCCGCCTGCGAATTGATCAGGGAATTCGGAACTGCCAATAATGCCGTCACCTGCGCCTTAACATCCTGCACCAATCTTACCTGGGTATACAGTTTTAGCTTAATGGTATTAGCTGCTTTTGTCCAGTTAGTGACATTCCCTTTATAGATATAATCGTCGTTACCCGGCTTTGACGGGTTGGGAGTTGTGTTGTTTAGATCAGCAATACCTTCATCCAGTAATTTTAAAAGCTGTGGATAGATGTCAACGCCTTTATCAGATTTCGGTTGTGTGATTCCTGTTTCAAATTTATCGAATTCGGAGAACGGGACGTCTCCGTAAACGTCTACCAACATGCTAACCGTGTATGCTTTAAGTATTTTTGCAATACCTACATACACAAAACGATTTTCGGTACTTCCTCTCGCAATAATTACATTCAGGTTAGAAATGGCTGCGTAGAGGTTCTCCCATCCAGCTGCCCCGGCTCCATACCGGTCTGCACCAACGCGGCCAGTAATCTGGTGGGTGTAAACAGCCATGGTATTGCCCAGAGCCGTGCCCAAAGCTAAGTTGCCTGCAATGTTGCGCTCGGCAGCACTCAGTACCATTGACAACTGTACAGAGGAAGGCGTAGGGCTATTAAGGTTTTTATTTACATCGAGGAATTTTTTACAGCCAGGTCCTGCAAGGGCAAGAACTGAAAACGCTGTAAATAAGTAGTGGAAGTATTTCCTTCTCATAAGACAATATATTAATGATATTAGAAAGTTACATTTAAGTTGATACCCAGTCGTCTTGTACTGGGGGCGCCGCCGGTTTCAACACCCTGCGTACCACTGCCAACCACCGAGTTGATATCTGGGTCAAAACGGGTGTATTTAGGTACATTAGGTGCCAGAAACCAAAGATTACGTCCGCTGAGCGATAATGTGATGTTTGATAACCTGAGTTTGCTCACCAAATTTGAAGGCAGGCTATAACCCAGAACGATTTCTCTCAACCTGTATACCGTGCCATCGTATACTGCGTATTCAAAAGCACCGTTAGTAGCGAAGCTGGCGCCTGTTCCCGCTGTAAAGAACAGGTCATTGGTGGTTACTCTTGTCTGGTTGGGAACTGTTTTACCCCCCGCCATCATAGGTGTAAAGTGGTTCAGGCCATCAGCACCTACGACCGGTGTGGGGTTTCCGTATATGCCTGTTATAACACGATTTTTTTCTCTGTCTTCCGTATCCCTGGTTACACCCCTCCCCAGCATACCGCTGATGGTTTCAGAGTAGAAATCACCCCCTTTAGTAATGTCCCAAAGTACGCTTAACTGAAAGCCTTTGTATGAGAAAGTATTGGTAATACCGAGTTTGTAATCGGCAGTAGGATCTCCCACCATACCCTGGTTAGGATCAACGAAAGGCATACCGGAAACAGCGCTGATCAAAAGCTGACCGTCGTCTGACCTTGCGGAGTAAGATCCTCTCAGGTAGCCATAAGGGAATCCGGCTTCAATCCAGTTAAATCCACCAAGCTGATCCCTCGTTAGACCGGCTACCAGTTTTTCTACTGTATTTCTGTTTTTTGTAAACACCGTTCTTATATTCCACTGAAAATTCTTTGTAATGATAGGTTGTAAATCTAAAGCTGCTTCCCAACCGGTGTTACGGATCTCACCCAGGTTAGTAAAGAAAGAACTGTAACCGGTTGTCTGCGGCAGGCCGATAGCGTAGATAAGATCTGTTGACCTTTTGTCGTACCAGGTTATTTCTATGCCAATTCTTTGTTTGAAGAAGCGCATATCGGAACCGATTTCAAGTTCTGTTGTAAACTCAGGCGTAAGCTCAGGATCGTAGCTGGAGCCACCTCTTGCTGCAAGGGGCTGACCAAGGAAACCTGCGGCGTTCAAACCAAAAATCGGTTCGCCATTGTGAGGTGCAGCATCATTACCTACCCTTGCATAACCTGCCCGCAATTTACCATAGTCTAACAAGTTCGATTTAAGCTTAAATGCATCTGACCAAACGAGTGAACCGGATACACCGGGGTAGAAATATTGAGCGTTTTTATATGGAAGGGTGGAGGTAAGATCCGTTCTCCCTGTCAGGTTAAGGTACGCAAAGTTTTTATAGCCTATGGAGGCACCGCCAAAGAAACCTACCAGCCTTCTTTGTGTTCTTGTATCGGCGCTAAACGTCTGGCGGCGCGTGTTGGTAAGGTTAAAAAGGCCCGGGATAACAAAATCAACTCCGTACACCTGTTGGTTGCGGCTGTTTCTTTCGTTAACGTCGCTACCCAGGTTGATATCCAGGCTCCAGTTATTGAAAATCTTAGGACTGAATACAGCTACGATTTTACCCTGGATCTCCTGTTGCCTGTTGACTACTTCGGTCATTGTACCTAGTGTATTATCGGCACTTCCCAAAGAAGATTTGTCTATGATCTGGTCCCTGAAAAGTCCATAGCTGTTAACGCCGGCGTTGAAGTCGATCCTTACCCTGCTGCTGAATTTGTAAGAGGCCCTGATATTTGCAACCACGCGATCATCAACAGAAGTGATCACATTGTGGTATGCACCCCATACCGGGTTTGTATACTGGCCGTCATTAAAGCCAATTTGTTTGCCGGCCCTGTCCTGGGAAGGCCAACCGGTGATATCCCAGTTCCTGGCCATTGTATAGGTACGGCCCCACTGTGATATGAAGCTTTGAGCCGCGCCGATAAAGCCACCTATTTGTTTAGTCCTGGCATAAGATACATTTGCTCCGATGGTCAGGTTACCCACAGCAGTTTGACCACCCACGCTGATATTGTTTTTCGTGTAGCTGGAGTTCGTGATGTAACCTTTTTGGTCAACACGTGAAAGGGTAACATTGAATAGAGAGTTTCCTTCACCGCCGTTCAGGCCAACGGAATGTTCCATCAGGCTACCGGTATTGAACAAAGAAGATACATTATTTGGGTATGCTTTATAAGCGAGGCGACCATTAGGGAACAGCTCTGGATAAGACGCAAACATGGTCGCCCAAGTAGTAGCCGGTATAGAGTCTATTCCTGAAGCAGAGGTACCGATCACGTTGCCACTGGCATCATAAATAACACCTTTCCCGAATTTGGCTCCCCAGGAACCATTGGAAGACTGTGTCCGGAAGTTGGCACCTGCGCCGTAAATATTTTGAAACACAGGTACATCAGATATCGTTTCGGTGCTATAACCCGCTCGGTAACTCACGTTGAGTGGTTTCGCTCCTTTTCTTGGGGCACCCGATTTCGTGGTGATCAACAATACACCGTTCGCAGCCCTTGAACCATACAACGATGCGGCTGCGGCGCCTTTCAATATATTGATAGATTCGATGTCATTCGGGTCAATGTTTCCCAAGCCGGAACCATAAGTGCCACCGCCGCTGAATGGGTTACTGGTATTCACCTGGGGGTTACTGTAAGGAACACCATCAACAACGATCAAAGGTTCACCCCCGCCAAAAGAAGAAACACCCCTGATCTGGATACGAGAGGCGGCACCCGGCGCTCCCTGGCCGGCCCTGATGTCTACACCCGGTACTTTACCGGCAAGAGTGTTCAGGATATTGGGTTCAGATTTCTGTAACATAGTGCCGGGATCAACTTTCGATACAGCATATCCCAATGCTTTCTCAGAACGTCTAATACCCATGGCCGTTACTACTACGTCAGTTAGCGCATCATCCGGAGGTACCAGCGTAACATTTATGGTAGTGCTTGAACCTACCGTTACTTCTTTGGTTGCAAAACTGACACTGGATACTACCAACACATTTCCTCTCGATGCAGATATTCTAAAACTACCCTGGGCATCCGAAGTGGTGCCCATCGCCGTTTTTCCTTTAATAACGATAGATGCAAAAGGAATGGGTACCCCTCGTTCATCCATGATCCTCCCAGACACCGCCAGGATCTGTGACTTACCTTCCATTGCAAGACATAGCATTGCCAGCAAGAGACCCGACACGATTTTTCTCATGTTAATTTTTGATTTGGAGATTTAAAACCTAATTATGCTTGCTAAATATAAAACGATTTGTTAAAAAATACCTTATTTCTCAGAATTATATGCTGCTTCATTTAAAAAACACTAATTAGTTTTTTATAAATGCTGTTTAACCAGTCAACGTAAATAAGAGCTACTAATGCAGGCGGGAAGTCGAGATATTTCTTAGCTATTTTACCGCAAACCACTAGTATATCAGGTAGCAGATTGAAATCATCAGCAGTACGGTAGTTCAGAAGGTGGTTGGTAGCACAGCTACGAAACAATAGCCTTGTCTAAGGGGAGACATTTATTACGGTGATATGAAGTTCAATCATCAACTCACCCACTATCTAAATAAATTCCAAAGTTTACCAAATATCATTATTTTTAGTGCAACTATCTGGTTTTAACCTTCCGGTGCGTAGCAAATACCAGGACGGTCATTGCTTATTACAATTGCCATAGTTGCCTAAATGAAAGAAAACCCATCACAACAAGAGTCTGACTGGCTTCATTGCCTGATGAAGAACGATGAGCAGGCGCTGGCATTGTTAATGCGCAAATATTATACGGATCTGTATAATTATGCCGCCCGTTTTACGCCCGATGACTCATTGATAAAGGATTGCATACAGGAGGTATTCATCAGTCTCTGGCAGCGAAGGCAGACAGTTGGCGTAATTTTATCTCCCAAATTTTATTTTCTGCGTGCAATAAAGAATAAGGTACTTAAGTCGCTCGATAAAAAGAACCGCAAGATCTTTAACCAGGCAATACCCGATGACTACGATTTCTTTCATGAGTTTCCTGTAGAAAGGATGATCATTGCAAAACAGGTATCGGAAGAAAACGCGGCAAGATTAAAAGCCATAATAGCGCTATTATCGAAAAGAGAAAAAGAGGTTATTTATCTAAAGTATTATCAGTACCTCGACAACGGCCAAATAGCTGAGTTAATGACTATTAGCCGGCAATCTGTTTATAACCTGCTCCACGAAGCTATCAGGAAGCTTAAGGAACTCTGGCACCAGGAATTTGTATGCCATTAAACAATTCAAAAAAAAAAAATTTTAAAACCCAGTAGAAACGCCGGGTAAGGGGAACTTATAATTACTACAACTGGCTACATGAAAGATTTCAGCTTGTTCGAGATTGCGGATTTTGTAATGGATGAAGATTTTATCCGTTGGGTTAATAACAAGAGCAAGGCTGATGATGATTATTGGGAAAACTGGCTCACACGCAACCCTCATAAGCTTTTAATTATTGCCGAAGCACGAAGAATCATTGAATCTATCGGAACAGGGCAACCTTTTATTCAACCCGCAGGTATCGATCTGGAAGTTGAAAAAGTATTACAGGCCATCAATCGTGGTTCAGAACTACCTGAAGAAAACCTCACGTACAAACCGTACGGGGTAGGGAGATTTGCCGCCGCCGTATTATTAATAATGGCATTGCTGGGCGCTTCGGTCTGGATTTTTACCAGTGATAAAAAACCGCCTAAAAAATTTGCCTATGCTTCAATTACTGCCTCCCGCCCACTGATAGAACATGTTAATACTACACTGAATACGATAACAATATCGCTGCCTGACGGAAGCACCGTAAAATTAGCTTCCAATAGCCGGATTAGTTATGATCGCAAATTTGACAGCCTGCACACAAGGGATATTTATCTATCAGGGCAGGCCTTTTTTACAGTCAGAAAAAATCCGCATCGCCCGTTCCGGGTGTTTGCGAACGAAGTGGTAGCCAAGGTGCTGGGTACCAGTTTTACGGTGCGCTCCTTTGAAAAAGATACCATTATCCAGGTTACCGTAAGTAGTGGCAAAGTAAGCGTCTATTCACAGGCAAAAACGACTGTTAAAGAGTCCGCATCTGCCAGTAAGCCAGGTGGTATTATATTAACACCGAATCAGCAACTGGTTTATGAAAAGTCTAGCCAGGAATTTCAAAAGATTTTGATGGAAAATCCTGTAATGATAAAAGCAGTAATGGTTAATAATGTTATCCCTTACGAAGATGCGCCTATTAATAAGGTCTTTGACGTCCTGGGAACGGATTACGGGATTAATATAGTTTACGATAGTGAATTATTAAAGAATTGTACGGTTAGTGCTGATTTGTCGAACGAGACCTTTTACCATAAACTTGATCTTATTTGTCGAGCCATAGGAGCAAGTTATGAAGTGATAGATGGACAGGTAGTGATACAGGCCAATGGTTGCCATTAATAAAGTTTTATATTATAACCTAATAAGCAAAATGCTGTAGCCAACCAGGTAATTAATCTGGTATTTCGATAAAAAACATCTGCTTCAGATTTTATCAACTATTAAAACGTTGAAGGACTCTTTTGATCAAAAACATTGCATAACCAAAACATTGCCCAGCCATGAAGAAGTTTGAATTCTCCTGCCAGTTTATTAACCGGTTTTTGAAATTAGGATTGTTGCCGGTACTGATTGTGACTACTTTCGCCGGAACGCTTTATGCCAACCATATCAATAGCCAGGAGGTACTCACCCGCAAGGTTAACCTTGTTGCAGAACAAAAAGAAATTAGAACCATCCTGAATCAACTCGGTAAAATGACCGATATCAAATTCGTGTACAGCGCCCAACGAATTCAATGCAGGCAAAAAGTTTCTTTACACGCCAGAAACGAAAACCTGGGTGACGTGCTGGATGGACTCTTACTCCCGTTGGATATTTTTTATCAGGTATCTGGCGAGCAAATCGTATTGATGCCAAAAGACAGCAATGTAAGCACCGCAGTCCTGCAATATAACCAAAGTGAAAAAACAGCCGGCTTGCATTTAATGGTTGCTAAATTAATAACCGGAAAAGTAACCAGTGATGCAGGTGACCCGCTCGCCGGAGTTTCTGTATTGGTAAAGGGTACATCTCGCGGAACCACCACCAACGGTAACGGCGTTTTCAGCATTTCCGCAGACCCCGGGGAAACGCTTGAGTTTTCTTTCATAGGATACAAGCTTAATACGATCAGGGTAGGAGAATCTGCCGATATCACAGTACAAATGACCCCCGAGTTATCTGGTTTAAATGAAGTAGTTGTAGTTGGGTATGGTACACAAAAAAGAACTTTGATTACGGGTGCTGTCTCCAGTGTAAACAGCAAAACTATTAACGAAGTACCTGTTGTAAGCATTTCGCAGGCACTACAGGGACGTGTTGCCGGGGTTACGGTTACAAACAACGGTAGCCCGGGTACGCAGCCCATTGTACGAATCAGGGGTATCAGTTCAATCAGCTATGCATCTGACCCTTTATATGTTGTTGACGGCTTTCCTACAGGC